>JAFNFZ010000328.1:1138-17433 GCA_017885485.1 Chloroflexota bacterium | reverse complement strand
AACAAACCTGTCCAGGTCATCAAATGTGAGGTGGGGTGGCTGGGAGAGGACTTCTCTGTACCTAATCCTGGCCGACGAGGTTCACACCGACACCCTCGCCTGGAGATGAGCGGTCTGAGGCGCTGAACAGGCGATCCTCCTCTTTGGGGATCAGCCAACGGTGGCCTGGTGGTTGTGGGAGGAGGCCACTACCGTGCGTGGCCGACTCGATGGGCAGTATGTTTCCGACATTGGCTGTGCCGAGATGCCAGCGCCAAAGGAGCCGTGAGGGACATCGCCTGAAGAAACACCAGCGCACGGCATAGCGCGTCAACCATGTCGAGAAGCTGCAGCAGCCTACTGAAGGGTGAATGCCGCGGCGAATTGGGGGCGTTGCACTGACATCACACCCACATCACACGGATTGCATTTCCCAGTCCGCCTGTGCGACAATACTAATGCGAGTGGGCGCAGGAAACCTCTTGACTGGCGAGGCGCCAGCTTAGGGCTCAGACTGCAAATCGTGTCTATGGGGCGTCAACAACACCGGTTTACTTCACACGCAAGAGGTCAGTGGTTCAAATCCACTACTGCCCATGTCTAATCGATCGGATAGTGCCGAGGTGGCGGAATGGCAGACGCGCTACGTTCAGGGCGTAGTGTTCGAAAGGACATGTGGGTTCAACTCCCACCCTCGGCACCATATTGAGCGCCTGTAGCTCAGTTTGGATAGAGCGTAGCCCTGCGGAGGCTGAGGTCGTGGGTTCGAGCCCCACCAGGCGTGCCAGGCGGGCGGTTAGCTCAGCTGGTTAGAGCGTCTGTTTTACACACAGAAGGTCAGAGGTTCGAGTCCTCTACTGCCCACTCTCAAACTTCTGAAAACTGCTATCGGATTGCTATCGAGCATTTGGCGTTTTGCTATTTTCAACTCTCGGCTGACCAGTTGATAGCCACTCATCAAAACTCTTAGCAGCGGCCTCCTGCAGCCCCGGTGCTACTTGAGAGTAGGTATCGATGGTGATACCTATGTTGGCGTGGCCCAGCCTCTCTTGCACTATCTTCGGGTGGATGCCCTGCTTCAACAGGGCCGTGGCATGGGAATGCCGCAGATCATGCAGCCTACTATTCAAGCCGAGTGCTTTTCTAAGTCGTATCCAAGCATGGGTGACGGTATCCGGTAGCAGCGGCTTGCGGTTGGGGTCGGAGAACACAAAATCGTCTTCACTGAATGGGCACCCCAGTTCAGCACAGAGAGCCTGTTCCTTCTCCTTGTGCGCCTTCAGCATCAATGCCGTTGCTGGTGACAAGGCCACAGCCCGCCTGCCTTTCTTCGTCTTGGGCGGGGTGATATCTATACGGCCATCTCTGCGACGGTAAAGGGAACGGCTTACCCATATCTGGCTCCGAACCAGGTCACAGTCCATCCACTTTAGACCAAGCAGTTCACCCCGCCTCAATCCCGTATGAAGTGCGAGGAAGAGCAGGGAACGATATGGTGTTGACTTTGCAGCTTCCAGGACTGTCAGTGCATCATCCTCATCAAGAGTGGTGATTTCATGGTGCTGTACTCTCGGTGGCCTGACTGAATCCGCTGGGTTGGTGTTGAGCAGCCGCCATTCCACGGCAGTCCGCAGTGCTCGGTGTAGGCACTGATGATAGACCTGAACTGTTCTGGCACTCAATCCACCCTTACCATCCAGCCGGCCGGACCGCAGCAAGTCAGCGTACAGCCTCTGGATACGTTCGGGCCGAAGCTCCATGAGGCGAGTATTGCCCAGGTGTGGCACAAGGCGCTTCTCAACGATATCCTTGTATCCCTCGAATGTCTTAGTGCCTACATTGGGCTCGCAGTAGTCGGAGAGCCAGCGACTCAGGAAGTCGGCTACAGTCGTCTTGCCTGTGAGTATGAGGCCGCCGGTATCTGCCTGGCGTTGCAGTTCAACAAGTCTGTCCTCGGCCTGCTTCTTATTGCCCCGGAAGGCGAGCCACTTGGGTCTGCGCTTGCCGCCTTCGTACTGCTCGAGGACGATGGCCCAACTGTGCTTTCCCCTTCTGACTACGTGGCCCCTCATTCTTTCCCCCTTCCCATGCTCACCTCAACTTCAGATGCAATTGCCGCGGCCCCTTCGGATAGTTCCTCTTTGGGGCGTAGTGGCAATCCACCTCTCTGATCAGATTGTATGCTCCCACCTTAGTCGCTCGGATCCTACCTTCGAGAATCAACTTCCGTACCCGTGAATCGGAGATCCCCAGCCTCCTACCTGCTTGGCGGGTCGTCAAGTAAACTGTGGATTTGCCCATATTGTCACACCAGTGAAATGAAATCCTACGCTGTATGACAAGGAATGTCAAGGGATTTAGGGCACGCCATTTAGATCCCACAATATACCACCCTGCATGAGGCAATGCCTTATTGTGGTTTTGAGTGATGGGTTGACACCGCAGATTTCCGTGCGATATTAATTGTGATGAAGGGAAAAATCATCCGGAGCGCAGAGGGGGCTACATTTCAGCCCCCTTTTTGTGTTGTGAAAGGAGTATGAGGTGGCAGACGACGAGAAGTTGACAGTCAGCATCAGTGAAGCAGCAAGGAAATTAGGGGTCAGCCGTAATCTGGCGTATGCGCAGGCTCGGAGTGGAGTCTTGCCAACCATCCGGTTCGGAAGAAGGCTCCTCGTTCCACGGGCAGGGCTCAACCACCTAATTGAGAGTGGCTGGTTGCCAGATAAGCAAGAAGGCACAAAGAGAGACAGATGACGGTCTACCGGCCAGGTATCTGGCCATGGGACCCGATGGCCCCACCAGTTCCTCACAGGGATTAGGCAACTTTGTGTAGGGCAAATAGTTGTCCTAGGGTTGCGAAATGAAATCATCGAAGACCACCAATTTCATGGTGTACCCTGGATACAGACGCACAACAGTTGGAGGTAGTCTGTGAAGAAGTTACCATTCTCTGCACGCCTAGAGCAATCGCAAAGAGAGCGAATTCGGGAGTTGGCCCAGCGAACCGGCCTGAGTGAATCTGAGGTGCTCCGCCGCTCCCTGGGCTTGGCATCGGTGGATGCGTTGCAGGCACAGCGGCTCTCCGAGTTGAGGGAGGGAATAGCCAGATTAGAACAGCAGGCCGATGGACAACTCCCCCATAACTGAGCCCCAGAAGGCCCCTGTCAAGGCGTGGCCCCCGATGCCGCGGCTTCCTTCAGAGATCGACCAGCAAATATCCCAGATCCTAGCCACGGATATTGACGAGGACACGGCTCGGCGGGATTTTCCTCTAGTATTTGAGTGGATTAACCGCCACCTCGACCTGACCCAACTTATCCGACGTAGCGGCGTGAGACTGCGTCCCCTTTGTGCGGAAAGGCCGGATATTCTGGTTGGCGTTGGGTGCCCTAGTTGTGGGGGACCTATGGCCGTAAAGGACGAGACCCATGCTTAGCAAAGAAGAGCTCAAGCAGCGTATAGACCTTGTGGATCTGATTGGCCGCACAGTCAAGTTGCGCAAGAATGGGGACCATTATGTAGGCCTCTGCCCTCTCCATCACGACACTAACCCATCACTCACCGTCTATCCTCAAGAGCAGCGTTGGCGTTGTTTCGGCTGTTCCAAGCACGGCGACTGCTTCCAGTGGGTCATGGACAACCAGAAAATCGACTTCAAGAGTGCTTTGGACCAACTCCAATCAGAGTACGGAGATGGCACCATGCCCACGGCCGATAGGCGACGAGAGACAACCTGGGACATCACGGATGTTGATGGAAACTTGCTGGCCAAGCACGTTCGGATTGACTTGCCCGGTGGCAGGAAGACTTACGAATGGTGGCTCCCGAATGGCGAGAAGTCGAAGAATGGGGAGATCAAACCGACTGTCTTACCCCTCTATGGCATAAAACATCTCTTCGCCTCCTCTTCACCAAAGACCATCATCATCACCGAAGGCGAGAAGGCCGCAGAGGCCATCATGGCCCACGGCTACGCGGGCCTGGGCACTGTGACAGGCGCTGGAGGTGACAAAGCTCCGGAGGAGTCTGTATTTCATCCTCTAATAGGCTTCGAGGCCGAGGTGTATCTCTGGCCAGATAACGACCCTCCCGGCTATGCGCATATGGCCAAGATCGCTAAGCACCTGTTGAAGATGGGGATTGAGCCATACCTCATAAAGTGGGAGGGTGCTCCCCCGAAGGGTGACGCGTATGATTTCCTGTCCAGTGCTGGCCTACGGGGTAGTCTGACAATCGAGGATCTGCTTGCCAATGCTCAGCCGTGGCCGATGGATACTGCCAGAGCCAAAACCGAAATCAAGGATGAATCTGTCGAGGAATCCATAACCCTCATATCTGGCAACACGCTACTCATCAAGGCAGAGAATGTGAGACGGGAACGGACGGGCATTCATGCTCGGATAACCCTTCTGCTGGATAAGGTTGTGTTAGGTTGGGGAGTCCTCAATATCGAACGCTCTGAGGAACGGGGTAAACTCGCAAAGAGTGCCTTCGACCGCTTCCCCGAGGGTGTAGACAATCTCTGCGACCTGTCAACACTGAAGGGTCATCTAGACGCCTTCACAGCCTCATTGTGGGATAACTCGGTAAGCCAGGATATCCCTAAGCTGGCAACACCGGCAGAAGATATCGCCCCGCTGGTATTCCTAGCCAAGCCCTATGTTCTGAAGGGTGGCGGCACGATAATGTTCGCCCCTCCGGGAGCTGGGAAGTCATACATCACACTGCTCATGGCAGTCTCAGTTGATGCTGGGATATCCACTCTGTGGCCCGTCAACCAGGCCAAAGTGTTGTTCATCAACCTCGAGAGAAGCGAGGAGTCTGTTACTAGACGATTGACTATGGTCAACAAGGTATTGGGGCTGCCAGCAACACGCCCCTTGTTGATGCTCAACCGCAGGGGCAGGGCTCTGGCCGATGTGGCCGAATCTGTCAAGATGGCAATCAAGAAGTATGGCGTCAAAGTCGTGTTCTTAGACTCAATCAGCCGCTTCGGGACGGGTGACCTGAATGAGAACGTCACGGCTAACAGGACCATTGATAGCCTGAGCTCCCTGTGTCCGACATGGTTCGCCTTGGGGCACACTCCGCGGGCAGATGACAGCCACACCTATGGCTCCGTCCACTGGGACGCTGGGGCTGACCTGACGGTACAACTATCATCCCAACTGAAGGATTCGGCTCTAGGGGTCGGACTCAGGGTAACCAAGAGCAATGATGCCCCGCGAGGCCAGATGCAGGCGTATGCGCTGGTGTTCAGTGACGATTATGGACTGACTGAGGCGAGGCCGGCCAGGGCGCACGAGTTTGGCGAGTTGGCCTTGAGCCAGAAACTATCACCAACTCAAGAAGTCATCAACTTCCTGTTGGATGCGGGGCAGGCTACAGCAACCGAGATATCCGATGGCCTCGGCCGCAACCGCAGCAACATCTCAAGCCTGCTCAATGATGGCGACGACTTCATCAAGACACGGCGGGAAGGCAGAAATCAGTTCTGGGGGCTGAAGGACAAAACGCTATGAGCCAAGGACCCAGATCAATAAATGTGTTGTTGCCATATAAGTGTTGTTTTATACAACACATTATTTATGGCGGGGCAACACATGATATACAACACATTCTTGTGAACAAAACTGGCCTATCTGTTGCCCTAGATGACCAAGGCAACACATGGGGCAACACATCAGGGGCAACACATTGGCAACACATCCCCGGATGACCAACAACCAGAAGGGAGATAAATCATGGCAGCCATCGTAACCCACCCGCCGCCTGCAGTTCCGAGGCCAAAGAAGGTCTACCCGATAGGCAGGGTCAAGATAACACTCCGGGAAGCACACTAGGAAGACATGGCAATGACTGATGATACACCACAGGCTGAGGTACAAACCAGTGAATTCGTTGCGACTACTCGCCGAAGCCAGAGATGTTCCGCACTGAAAAAGGACGGTTCGCCTTGTATGGGGTTTGCGACTCGCTCGGGGCTGTGTCCTGGGCACCTAGCGGACGCACGTGTTTTTCGGTCTATGGGAGGCAAAGCCAGCAGCCGCCGAGCCCGGTTGGCCAAGCGACTGGACCCCAGATTAAAGGGGATCCTCGATCTGCTGGATCAGGGTATCCGACAGGTCCATGCTGGGGAACTGCCGGCCTCTCGTGGCACAGCTCTGGCAAGTATGGCATCAGCCATGGTTCGGGTGCTGGAAGCCGGCGAATTGGAGCTGAGGCTATCCGAGATCGAGGCGACGTTCACAATTCAGAAGATAGGCAAGGCAGACGGAGGCACTTATGAGTAGACTGGCCCAGCGTCTACAAACCATCCAATCGCGGATCCAGCCCGAGCAACATATTCGTGAGCTTCGGGATCGAGAACGGGAAGTTGCCAACCTCTACACGAAATTAAAGAGATTACACGCCTTGATCAACTCCAGACCAAGAAGGCGCAGGAGGAAGGCCACACCTGAAGAGATCGTAGTATGGACGGCATGGTGGCGGGGTGAGAGGAATGACTTTCGGTAGGGAAGATATCGCCATGCTCGGCCCACGCTCAGGACAAGGCTATAATTGGCCCTCTAGGCATGAAGCATCCTATAGGACAGATGTGATGGGCCTGTTTTGTGCTTGGGTAACTGCGCACAAGATCCGATATGCGAACGATACAAGGTTAGTCCCGTATTGAGGTGGTGGGTTATGGCACTATCCCCGGGCCGGCAGGGGGGGGCAGGTCGAAATCTCATTCGGGAGGATGCACAAGAGAGAAGTATGAGGCTAACCCTAGGGAGATATTTTCAAAAGCATTTTTCAAACCCAACTAGACATAATGCAAATATTCAGAGGACAGCATGGGAGAGCGGCGGATAGTAGATAGTCTCAAGACTGGCAAGGACAAAAGGAAGCTCAAGCGGCGGCTACTAACGGAACAGAAGAAAATGAAGGGAGAAGCCAATGACGATAACCCTAACTGAAGGGGAAAGGCGACAGGAGTTAAACGAGAGGACCTCGGAAGTTCTGCAGCATGACCTGGAGAACCTTCGAGAGGAGAGAACCGGACTGCTGGCACTCAAGGCTGATTTGGCAGCCCGGAGCGTTCTGGATCTGCAGCGGGATGCGACAGCCGAGCTGAAGCGGGCGGGGAAGCGGCTAATCGAGGTTGATTCGCAGATCGAGATCCTGGAGGCGGCCAAGGCCAACTTATCCGAGCGACTTGACTCCAGCCGCAGACTGGTGCTCGTGGAGAAGCGAACCAAGGACATCGAGGAGTTGAAGGCGATTATTGGGGAACGGGCAGAGGCCGCGGCCGAAGTTGATGCTGCGGTGGCCGCACTCACCGAAAAGATCGCAGCGGTTGTCTCGGCCAATGAGAAGGCGCTCCCAATTGTCTACCGGCTTGGCGGTGATGAACGAGTCCGAAGGGCATTTGATGGTCGCAGAACGGCGGCGTCATTAGAGCGGCTGCTGGGGCAATATCTCTTCCGCTTCAATCTAGAAGCAATCCCGCGTGTCCCAGGCCATGACCACTTTGACTTTGTGGATGCCCTAGGGACTCTCCCTGATGACGCCTATCTGCAGAATTTGCCTCTGGGAGAACTCTAGACGGTATGGGGCCACTTATGTATTGGGACGATCTCAACAGGTATTCCCCGCCGTGGACGATGGCCGCTGTGGCTGAAGGTGTCTCAGTTCCTGCGTGTGTCTCGCGTGGCATCTGGCGTGCAAAGTGCCCGGCCTGCTCGTGCCTGACACCAGTCACGTTATCGGCAACATTCTTCTGCATAGGGTGCAGGAATTCCACTGTAAATGGTCAGTTGATTACTGTTTGCTTCCCGAGGGGGCGAAAGCGAATCGAGAGAGAGCTCATGGCGCTGCCATTGCCAAGTCGCAACTGGGAATGGTCACCGAATGATGATATTGAACAGGCACCGGGGGCGGATTGGGATTCGGCCCTCGATCCGGCTCCAGGTGCCATTGAGGAGATTGACGATGACGAAGATAATGCACGGTGAAGACTTCACCACCACCCTCATAGGCCAGCAGGAGCTGGAGGTCGTGCCAGGCTCGGATTGCCTTGTTACTGACCGACGGGTCAAGGCCTTCGTGAGCAAGGGCGTCTGGAGCGTGTTCTGCCCCGATGGTTCCTGCGGCACCGTCTGGGATGCCCGGCAAGACGGGCTGTTTATGTGCCCGGCTTGTCATAACAGGAAGGCAGGCGGGAAGCTGCTCCTGGTGCAGTTCCCCGTCAATAAAGTGGCCATCGAAGCCGAACTATCATCCCGGCCTGAAGAGAAGCGGTTTTGGTACTTTGAGAAGGACGTGCCGGCCAAACTGGATTCACTCGAATGGTGGGACGACTTCAGGGGCGACCCTGAGAAGCCCGAACCCCGCCTCGGCCTGCTCTCGGGGAAGGTCTCTGATGCCAGTAGAGCGGAAGGTCGCATATTCCGTGGGCGTTGGGTGGCTTTGTGCCCCCAGTGCGGGGCGGTCAACTTTTTACACAAGAACATGCTGCTCCTGTGTGAGCGCTGCAATAACAAGGCCGTCGAAGGCAAGTTTATCTTTGTCAATATGCCACGAGGTTTCGATGAGGAATCCTTGAAGAAACTCACACGGCTGTTGCTCAAGAGGCCGCGGCGGGAGAGGAATTGGCAGGGTGAATCCCTGTCTGAGGTTGAAGAAGAAAATATACGGAATGGTTGGGACAAATAGGAGTAATCATGACTGTTAATCTACCATGTAGTCGTTATCTTGCCGAACACATCGTGTCTGCCTCACCCCATCCCAACTTTGCGGATGCTGGCAACTACACCATTACGAATGAGTGCTATGCCACAAACCCCGGGCACTCTAGCGTTTACTACTTCGGGCTTCTGTATTCTGCGCAGATGCAGACCACCGAAGGCTATTGCAGGGCATATATTCCTTATACTGGATTTATCCGGTCCTATTATGGTTCGGTGTTTGTCCAGACTACCTTGGCTACTGGCGCGGCGACTGCTGCGGTCTACCTACGATTGACCAAAGGGGATTCAGGAGAGGCAACAGACTACGAGATCGGGACTGTCGGGTTTACCGAGAGAGTCAACCCATTCTCCAATGCAGGGTTGATGATCCCGGTATCGGAAGGTGACTATTTTGAAATCAAGATGATTACTCCTGATTGGAGTGTTCATCCCACAGGAGTCTATGTTCATGGGACTGCCTACATTGTCGCCACCGGTGGGGAAACCACATCAAGTTTCATAACCGCTAGTGGCCCCCTCTATGGTGCGAATAACTACAACCGTTACGGATACAACATCACCAGCGGTCCCATCGGTGGGGGTTCGGGTTATCCCAGCATCGTGACCACAGGCGACCATATCATCACCACCAAGGCAGAACTCGTCGCCCACCTATCCAGTGGGGCAACCCCTGCCACTTCCGGCCAGACTATCTTCGTCGTAGGCACGGCACAAATAGACATGAGTGGCAATACCTATTTGGGCATCCCCTCTGGGGTGAGATTGGCCTCTGACCGCGGCAACGCGGGCTCGTCTGGAGCCCTACTGTACCATGACCACAACACCAGCGGTTTTCTACCACTCTTCCGCTGTGTCAGTGGCCATCAGACTGTGACAGGCATACGGCTTCGCGGTGGCCAATCGGGAACTGAAGCAGGTAATGGCAACTTCACTGGTATCCGATTCGAAAGTGGCAAGTACATCACAGTTACGAACTGTGAGGTCTACAATTGGCCATTTGCCGGCATTACCTACTACTACGATGGGATCTCTGGCCTATCCTCTGTTGGGATTGGAGAGTTCCATCATAACTACTTCCACAACTGCCAGAAGACAGGCTACGGTTATGGATTGTCGCTGATGCAATCAACGGCCAAGATATACTGCAATAAATTCGACTGGAACCGGCATCATGTTTCAGGGGAACGCGACCCATTATCACCGTATCATGAGGTCAATGCCGATTCCTACTGGAACTACTTCGAGGCCAATGCCACTAATACCATGTACGACCAGCATGGTGGGAACGACAATCCATCGTGGGGCTTCAGTTCTGGACCTGATGCCGCGGTAGCAGCAGGTGGCGATATCCGGATCCACCACAACACCTTCAAGTCTGCATCCCAGGCTGCAGTAGGCATAAGGGGAGTCCCTCGGACACTCTGCTATGTGTACGGCAATTGGACTTATTGGGCAGAAGCCTACAGTACCTCAACATTCATACAGAGATTGGAGAATATAGGATTGACGCCATATCAACACATGACAGTCGAAGATAACTGGTATGGCACCACTGCGCCCCCTGGAAGCTAGTCATCTCCTTCCGGTGTTACCGCTTCGATAACCTTGCCGGGCAAGTGGTCTTCCCTCACACTGCCCGGCAAGGGGCATTATCCCTCATGCCTCCTCCTCCCATTAAGTGTCACAGTGACACAAATCCCCTGTAAAACCCTCTTGACAAACCCCCCTCCCACGCGTACTATAAATAGCAATAAGTATACAGAAGGAGTCACATGCCAACATATACGATCGCCCAGGTAGCGAAGGAATTCCAGGTCAGTGTTGCCACAGTCAAGCGGTGGATCAAAGCTGGCAAGATTAAGGCACTCCCACTTGGACATCGAACGGTTCGTATCACCCAAGAGGAAGTGGACAGGATAAAGAAGCAGGGACTGAGGAAATAGGCACACCAAGGGAGGTTAGGCCGAATGAACATAGATGGGATGGGCAGGCAGTACCCATGCCTAAAGAGCATCCTGCGCGAATGCCGGGGATTGTCGGTAGAGGAGATTGCCGCAAGAGAGGACATCGAGATTGTCATGGGGCCACCATGCCCCGGCGGTCACGTCAAGGGCATTCTCGATGGCGACGTGATTGTTCTGCCTAGTGGGAGAGGCCAGCAGGAATACCGAGAGACGATTGCCCACGAACTCGGCCATTATTTTCTACATTCGGGGCGCCTGGGTGGCCAGTGCAGTATCACCGACAGTGGGGAACTCATCATGAATGAGGAGCTTCGGGCAATCCAGGAGCCCAGGGCGGAGGCGCTCGGTCAGGTTCTGCTGTCCCTGAGCAAATAGAGGAGGAGAGGAAAATGGAAACAGCCATAATGGAGAGATCCCTGGTAGTCACCCAACCAAGGGAGCCGCGGGACTTGAGCAGATACAGCTCTCACTCGGGCATAGTTCGATCCAGACCACGGAGAGATATCTGGGCGTGGAGCAGAACCTCACAGATGCGCCCTGTGACCATCTGGGACTGAAGGAGTAGAATGATACCGCTGAGCCCGCAATGGCTGTCCCGGGGGCATCTGGTGAAGTGATATGAAACACATCCTGATTGTCGCAGCACTATCCCTCGCCCTTTGGCTGGCCATCCCCCAGAACGCCTCTGCCGATACCTCCGATGACTACTGCACCTCATTCAATGCCCTATGGACAGGGGCAGATAGGGTCCATTCCGAGAACATCACTGGGGAAGGCGTGAAGCTGGCCATGATCGACAGTGGGGTTGACTACACTCACCCTGACTTGGCGGATGCTTACGCCGGCGGCTGGGACTTCGTCAACCATGACAGCGACCCGATGGACGACAATGGACACGGGACGATATGTGCCGGCATGGCCTGTGCAGCATTGGGAGACGAGTCGCAACTGGTAGGCATGGCACCCGGAGTGGAACTCTATGCCCTGAAAACCATTGACGCCTCCGGCTCGGGATATATCGAAGACATTGCCGGGGCGGTTTCCTGGGCTGTCGCCCACGGGATAGATGTCATCACAATCGAAATCACTTGTGCTGCAAACCGTACCCTGGAAACCCAACTGCAAAAAGCCTGGGACGCAGGGGTGATCATCGTTGCGGGAGCAGGAAACGATAATGGTGGGGTGGACATCGACCGAACCACCTATCCTGCTGCCTATGATACCGTCATCGCTGTGGGGAATGTCGACTGGTATGACAAGTGGGCGGGAAGCTCAACTGGCCCGTGGGTTGAGGTCTGCGCCTATGGCAAGGATATGTACACGACCGAACTGGGCGGGGGGTACACGGTCCAGTCTGGCAGTTCACTCACAGCCCCCGTCGTCGCAGGGTTGGCCTGCCTCATGATACAGGCGCATCCCGAGTGGACCAACCAACAAATCAGAGACCAGATATGTGCGACCGCCAAAGATGTAGAGGCAGAGGGCAGAGACTGGCTCACAGGGTATGGAATTATCGACGCGTGGGCGGCCTGCGGCCTGCCAGAAGCGCCGTATGTACCACCGCCTCCTGAACCACCACCAACAGACCCTGACCTCCCGTATCCTGAGCCAGAACCAGAACCCCCGCCTATTCCAGAGCCGCCACCTATTCTCGAACCAGAGCCATTGCCGCCGGAGCCTATACCAGAACCAATAATCGAGCCCGAGCCGGTGATTGAACCAGCACTACCGCCCTTCCCCACGGTCGTCCCAATCCCCCTGGTCATCGAGTGGCCAAAGCATGTGGAGATAGGTGTCCCTTTGAAGAGGTTGCCTCAAGAGTTCGACGAGCCGCCAGTGACTCAGCCCGTGGCTGAAGAGACGAGCACCTTGCTGCCCGTCTGGGCACTGCTCTCCATAGGGGGATCGGTGGGATTGGGTGGGACAGTCCTGCTGGTGAGCCGTTTGAAGAAATAGCCGTTGGGATATGACAATGGACGGTGATGAGGTTTGGGCAAGGTGTGCAGAATGCCAAACGGAACTGAAGCAGACTGACACAAAATGCCCAAAGTGCGGTTGCACCAAGAAGGACTATGCCAGAGGGGGCTTGGTGACATTGGGCATCGAAATCCCCAAGGCTGAGGCAAAGCAAAAGAGAAGGGGCTATGGGCGCTTCATAAGGGAGATGATTAGTCGCAGGAAGTCTAGCGGTGATCCCACACTGAAGAATGTTGTTCACGAACAGAGAACCATTGACCGAGAGAAGTATGAGTGGCACCAGGTTGTCAAGGATGCAAAGACTGGGGAGATACTGCACGAGGAGCATGAACCACTCAGTCAACACAAGAAGAATCGCNNGAGGTTGGGTGGTATAATGTCGCAGAAGATTCTGGTGACGGAAGGCGGCTGACAATGGCTGAGGCTTGGAAGAACAAACTTTACTTCGGTGACAACCTAGACATCATGCGAGAGCATGTCGCCGATGAGACCGTTGATCTGGTCTATCTCGATCCACCATTCAACAGCAAGGCTACATACAATGTGCTATTTGCAGAACGGAACGGCACCCAGTCGGCTGCTCAGATAACGGCCTTCGAGGACACGTGGCATTGGGATATCAAGACCGAAGACGCCTACCGTGATATTGTAACCGACGGGCCAAAGAAACTGGCTGATCTCATTCAGGCTTTGCGTTCCTTCCTTGGCCAGAATGACATGATGGCCTATCTGGTGATGANNTCCTGCACTACAGCAAAGACCGCCAGCAGACCACCGTTTTCAATCAACCTTTTGTGGCCTATACGGACAAATACATTGAGCAGTTTTATAAGTACGTTGATCCAGACGGGAGACAATACACTCTTGACAAATTGACAGCCCCTGGGTCTGGCAGCCGAGGGCATCCTCAGTATGAGTTGATGGGAGTTACACGGTATTGGGTCTATGGCCGTGAAAAGATGGAGCGACTGGTGGCCGAAGGACGTATAGTTCAGACGAAACCAGGCATGGTGCCCCGATACAAACGATACTTGGATGAGGTAGAAGGGGTGGCGATTGGCGACATCTGGGATGACATTCCCCCTATCGGTGCCCAAGCCACCGAACGATTGGGTTACCCCACTCAGAAACCTGAACCCCTTCTGGAGCGAATCATTGAGGCTAGCAGCAATGAAGGTGACCTAATTCTTGACGCCTTCTGTGGTTGTGGTACCACTATAGCCGTGGCGGAGCGCCTGAAGCGTAGATGGATCGGCATTGACATCACGCACTTGGCGATAACACTGATGAGACACCGTCTGGAGGACACATTTGGCCCAGAGCTGTCTCCCTATGAAGTCATCGGCGACCCCAAAGACCTGCACAGCGCTGAAGCATTAGCGAAACATGACCGCTACCAGTTCGAGTGGTGGGCTTTGGGCAAGCTAGCAGCCAGGCCAGCTCAAGATAAACGGAAAGGAGCAGATACAGGCATAGACGGTGTCATTAACTTCTTTGACGACAACAGTGGCAAGGCCAAGAAGATAATTGTCCAGGTCAAGAGTGGGCACGTTACCCGAAACCAGATCGGTGATCTGAGGGGTGTAATGGAGCGGGAAAAGGCTTCAATAGGAGCATTCATTACCCTGGAGCAGCAGACAAAACCGATGATTGAGGAAGCAGCATCTGCTGGATTCCATGAACCTGAGTACTTCCCAGGCAATTACTATCCCAGGATACAGATCCTGACCATTGAGGATCTCCTAGCAGGAAAGCGACTGGAGTATCCACGTCTGGCACCCGAGGCAACGTTCAAGAAGGCAGAACGCAAGGAGAAGGGCAAGCCACCCCAGCAAGGATTGTGGTAGCGGCCTGCTCGCTTTCTCACCCCACCAGCACCCTGTGGAGCTTCAGGCTGCTCCCCCGATATCCGAGCTGAGGTTGACAGCCACCGTTGTCTATCTGATGCTGGCCACCAACCTTGACTCCGTATCAGACCCAGACCTATGATTCGCCCAGTCCATCGATTGCATCAACATAGCAGGGAAGGAGAGAAGAATGCCAGATTGTCCCTTTTGCCAGAGCAAAGAGATTCTGATGAATGAAGCGCCGCTGGTCTCAACTCATTCAACTCGTTGCAGGAGGGGAATTTATCAAGACGACTCCTGCTTCGCAATCCTGGCACCAGAACAATACACGCCCGGACACACCCTGCTGATCCTTCAAGAGCATAGAACGGACATAACAGTCGAGATATCAAGGGAGAAGCTAACCGCGTTTATCGATGCTATCAACAAGGTCTCCAGGCACCTGAAAGAAGTAGCAGAAAACCGTCGAGGAGAGCGACCTGAACGGATATACGTTAGCATTCTGTGTGACGGCGTGACGCACCTGCACGCCCACCTCATTCCAAGGTATCCGTTTGATCAGGCGGACAAGGATGTTTATGCAGAGTTGTTCTCTCGCCGAGACGGCGCGGAGGAAGTAGCTAAGAAGCAACGCGAGGGGAGAATGGGAGGATTCTGGTATATTGCAGCGCGGGAGGCGCATCGCATAGAGCCGGAATTGGCAAGCAAGATGATGCAAGAATCTGAACAAGTCAGAATCCTGGAGGAACTGGCGAGCAAGCTCTACCTCGAATGATGGTCATAGGGGGGCGTCTGTGGTGTCCTGAGAGACTGCCAGGCAGCCTCAGTTCTGCAGATAATGACCAGACAACCGTCACTGCCAACTCATCTATCCTCTGAGACAGATCAGCACAAGTTTTTGCTATCGGATCTGCTATCGGACGGAATGGTACAGGGTGGTAGAAATGGGCATTCTACGCACAAGTTGGGGTTTTGGGGCAATTGCCAGAAAATACTGTTTTGTTCGGGAAATGACTGTTTACGACAACTATCCCCTGTTTTACACACAGAAGGTCAGAGGTTCGAGTCCTCTACTGCCCACCACGCACAAAACCGGCCATTTTGACCCCATTTTTTGGCAGCTTCTGACAATGAGACAGGAGCTCATGTCCCGACAGACACAGAAGGTCAAGGGAGGCCCCAAAGTACGTCATTGCCTTCTGCGATCTATGTTAGGTCCGCGAAACGGAGGTTCTGCGAAACCGGGCCAAGCCCGACGTGGCATCTCCCAGGAAACACGTCGTAGGCGGGTTCGAGGACAGCCTCAGAATCGATCTGTGCTGCGTATCGAGATGTGAAACGCATGGGAAAACGCTCTAAGCATTCACCACCCAAACCTCATCTGACTTCGACTCAAGGCGGAGGCCGCTCGCCTTCTTTCTGGCCGATATTGCAGTGAGACAGGTGATGACCGCAAGGTCAAATATGTGTCTGCCCTCGCCAGCCCGTCTCACAGCACTAGGGGAGACCACCTCGTCATCGGGAATCCATTTTTGGACAGATATTGCTATACTGGGTATTGCAGCAGGCAAGGCAAGTGAATCTGTACCTGCACTCCCGATTCGGCAAGTCCCAATCATGTCCTTCAGAAGACCAGAGATAGTCCGGCCCCCCAGTGAGTCGAGAAGCTATTTTCTACCGCTTACTAGTGGTTGCTCCAATAGCACATGCACCTTCTGCGGCTACCACGGCTCCAAGCTTCAAATAAGGGATTTGGAGGATATCAGAAGGGAAATAGACGCCCTGGCCCT
>JAFNFZ010000328.1:0-1118 GCA_017885485.1 Chloroflexota bacterium | reverse complement strand
TGTTCCTGCAGGACGGCGACGCTTTGGTCTATCCTCTACGAAAACTGGAGGAGGCGCTTCAACATATCAACTATGCATTGCCCTCTGTTGAAAGGATCAGTGCCTACGCCACTCCTCAGGACATACTCCGGATAGACGCCAGTGAGCTGAAGGAACTCAAGAAGCTGAAGCTGGGCATCCTCTATATGGGGCTTGAGAGCGGGGATGATGGAATACTCAGAAAGATGGCCAAAGGCGTGAACTCGAAGCAGGCAATAGAGGCCGGCAGACGGGCAAAGGAGGCAGGGATACTGACCTCCGTAACAGTCATCCTTGGCTTAGGTGGCGTCGAGGGAAGTGAAAGACACGCACTGGAGACATCCAGAGTCCTCAGTGAAATGGATCCGGACTACGTGGGTGCGCTGACATTAGTGCTGATACCGGGTACACCGCTGTACGAGGAGTGGAAGCAGGGCGGTTTCTCCCTCATCTCCCCTATTGACTCTCTCAAGGAACTTGTGACGATCATCCGGAACTCGAGTTTCACGAGTTGTTTCTTCAGCTCTATGCATGCGTCCAACTACTTCTCGGTGCGTGGAGAACTACCCTGGGACAAGAAAAGGATGATAGGAGAATTGGAGCGTGTCATCGCAAAGGAAGACGCGTCTTCCCTGCGACCTGAATTCCTGAGGGGACTTTAGCATCCTGCGATTCTCGCTTCCTTCACCTGAATGTCTTCAATCCCTTGAACAAATGGCTTTCCGTGCAATGTTGACATCGAGCCAGTGCTTTGGCCTGTACCAGGCTGCAATTTCGCAGCGAACCAAAGGAGAGCGGTTGAAAGCAAGTTGGGAAGCGGGCCTCGGGACAACAACTGGAGGTCAGTGTAACAGACAACCAAAGCTAGATTGGAGCCCAGTTCTTTGTGTTGACTCTCTCGACTTTGGCAGAACAGAGCAAGCCCAAGGCTTTCACCATTGGTCTAGGTAAGACCATCTGCGGGACGATATCGGTCCAACCTCAGCGTGTATACAAAGAGGGACCGCCTTAACTTCTGCAAGGCGCTGGTGGGGTGAAAGAGAAAGAGCCCACTATTTCACCCAATCAGTTTTCCAGGGGCAGATCATACGGGGTGCCCC
>JAFNFZ010000327.1 GCA_017885485.1 Chloroflexota bacterium | reverse complement strand
TGCAGCTTCAGTCCTCATAGGAGCGGAAATGGCGGAAATCCCTGTTATGAGAGAGACTACTGCCAGGAAAATGAAGGTGAGCCTCTTCATCATCCTATTCTCGTTTCGTGAAAGGGGGGATCGATTCCCGTAGACGTCTCGAGGACATGTTCTCAGGTAGTCTGCTGGCCCGACCTCTGCTTGCCGTTGATCATATCACTGCGGTCTCTCAAGTGAATCTCAAACAGGGACGAATGTGTCACAAGGTGTTCACAGGAAAGTCGGGGGCAATGCTGGAGGGATTGTATGTAGCCAGCGAAAGTGGGACACTCTGTGACCTGGCGCGCTTGTCAGCCTGTCCTAGTGTCAGTAATCCTTAAACAAGACAGTTGCTAACACTGATCCTGGCTCAGGTTTTGGGGGGCAGGTCAGTTCTATGAGGCACCGTTGGGTTGAGGGTTGTATCAGAGCAGTGGGCCTATTGCTTCCTTCCAAACAAGATATCCACGCCCGTTCAGGTGAGTGCCATCATATGTGTAGCTCGCATTCAACTGCCCTTCGTTTACAAAGCGTGAATACAGGTCTATGAACTTCACTCCTAGCTCATTGGACAATTGCGAGATTCCGGTATTCAAGGTTACAACGTTGTCATTCGTCACACGTAACGAAATGCCCATCGCGCTATTTATGGGCAGCACACTCTGAACATAGACCAGGGTCTCTGGCGATTTCGCTATGATGCGTGACAATATTTGTTTGTAGTTGTCAAGAATTGCAGTCACGCTCCTGCCGCTGTCAAGGTCATTAATACCTATCATCAAGAATATCTTGCTCGGCTTTGCCTGAGTGATTGAATCTAGTCTGTTCAGTACGTCCTTTGTAGTGCCACCATCTATGCCCCGATTCTTTGCGTGTGGGTTCTGACACAGTTTGCTCCATAAACCTCCCGCCGTGATGCTGTCACCTAGAAACACCACATCGTCAGCAGTCAATTGTGTGGAAGCCATTTGGCCAAGAAGGATATGGATCTTCGTAGACAGGTGGTCTTTCCTGCCTTTGTCATGAATGAAGTATCTAAACAAGGATGCAAAGACTAGATTGAGAGCAACAAGACCGATGAGCGTTGCTCCGAGTAGTCGCTTGCTGCGTAGGACAGCTTTCATATTCGTGTTGCCCCTACCCTCATGAGTAGCCTTGCCCTGGCCTGCGATTATCGAGAAACGTGACTGGATTGCGCCTAGGTTAGTGCCAGCCTGTAGAGACTGTCAACCTCGGCTTGAACGTGGAGAGCTGCAATTGCTTCCTCCATCCTTCTTGGCGGGAAGACGCCCAAATATGATCAAGATACGGAACGTGGGATACTGGCGCAGTTGGTCACTCCGCCGCCAGTCGGATATGCGACATGGACAGGCAAGTTGCTGGCCAAGGCCTTGCGGGACGTGTCGCCCGACCATACCTGGCGGGTAATGCGTCAGCACGGCATTCATCTTCAGGGTCGCCGAAGCCGATGCATCAGCACCAATCCTGAATCCGCCACAAAGGCAGCCGGTATCTTAGTGCTGTATCTGATATCAGCGGAATAGGCAGTGTCATCACTGTGGACGAAAAGCCATCCATCCAAGCACAGGAACGATCTCAGGGGTGGCTGCCTCTGCTCGATGGAAAGTCCATGAGGGGCTTTAGCCATGAGTACAGACGCCATGGGACTACCACCTTGTTTGCCTGCTGGAGCTGGCCGGGGGGTTAGTGCGAACCGGCCATTACATCCGTCGTTGTTGGGAGTCCCTCGTTTTCATGAACATCATCGTCCCTCCCACTGACACTGAACTGCACGTTGTCGTCGATAACCTGAACACCCATGAACCCAAACATGAGTTGTGGTTGGCCAAGCACGGCAATCTGCGTCTCCACTACACCCCCACGAACGCTTCCCGGCCGAATCAGGTGGAATGCTGGTTTAGCATCTTGTAGCGGCAAGCGCTCTGTGACCTGAGCGCCGACTCCGTCCTGGATGCATGCTGCGCCATAGACACCTTCACTCAATCCCATAACGAAGATGCCGTGCCCTTGGCATGGACAAAACAAGTAGTCCATCCTGGTCACCTAAGACATACGTGTAATCAATTATGCACGTAGGTACTCAAAGCCCATCCCCACTACGGGGACCAATTCATCCCCGCGGGTATCCAAGGTGAGGTCGGGATTGGATACAGAGCAGGAACAAATGCTAGTGTAGTGTCTCCAACGGTTCTATAGTTCGACGCGGGCTGGGAAGCTCCCTCAGATTATTGGTCTGCTCGATTGGCGTCATGCGGGAGATGATGAAATCTGAGAAGTACCACACCAGGAGGATCATCAAGCCCCCGCGACCAAGGCGTGAGAAACTTGTGGCTCAACCACATCAGTCGTCAACCCAGGCATAGACCCTGACCAAAACCTGTTTGTCGGGCTGACGTGTAGTCTGGGGGCTGTCACCCTGCGTCATTTGGAAGCTCTTGCGCGAGCGGGTGACTCTTCAAAGAGAATAGCCAGTTGCCGTAGAGGTTTGCCCGAATCTGTACTTGTGGGCCAAAGCCGCTTCGGTTGGAGTCCACCAACTTGAAGTGCGATGCTCTACCGAAGGGTGCCCTGCTCGTTGACTGATTGCCTCAAAATCAAGTAGAATCAGACGCGAAATCGTTCTGGGTGTGCCTTCTGTATGAGGCTCACGGAGTCTGTTCGATATGCCACTCACAATCGCAGAAGGTCTTTCCTGTGGCTACTCCGGCTACAGCGACGGCTGATCGACTCGGCCTACACCGAATTGTACTACTGGCTGTACATCAAGTTGTTCTTCGGCGATCAAATAGACTTGGTCGGAAAAGCCCGCGTGAGAATACACCCTTCAACTCAGCTGTATCTCCGCGACTCCAAAGTAATTGTCGAGAACGGGGTGCTTAGTGTCGGCTACCACTACCTCCCTCTGTATCGCCGGGAATGTGGCGGACTCCTTCGGCTCTGGCATTCCACGCTGAGAATCCGGGGCAATGTCTGGATCCGACCTGGCGTCGAGATCACGGCCCAAGGCGCGGACGTGGTGATCGGGGATGGAACTGTCCTCAATGAGCGCCTAACCCTAGCCTCAAAAGGCAGGGTGGAAATTGGGGCGCATTGTCATATCGGGGCTGACGGTTTGATCTTTGACTACGACTTTCATAAGCATGCGCTTGCCAGTCAGAAACCAGAGGACGTCCCCAAAGATGTCAGCATCAAAGACCATTGCTGGATCGGGAGCAATGTCACCATCCTCAAGGGTGTTGTCATCGGTGAGGGATCGATAGTTGGAGCGCATTCGGTTGTTACACGTGACGTGCAACCCCGGACTATGGTTGCCGGCGCCCCTGCCAGAATAGTCAAGGAGAACGTCATTTGGGAGCCATAGGAGATTAGGCTGTCCCACGGGAGCGCGCGCGGCCTTTCCTATTGACAGTCGAATGGTAAACGTGCATTGTAGTGGCATCCGCGGCTCGCGCATAGATTCTCAAGGTGCGGTTGGCGAAGGCTTGGAAGGTGCCACCCCGCACTCGCCCGGTCGCAGACCTGTCCTGAATGGCTGAGGCAGCTTACTTCAATATCTCTTCGGCAGCGCCTCAGGTGAAGGTGACCTTGCCCCCAACAGTGTCCCAGTGAAGTTGACCATTCATATATGGGACGAGGTGGTGAACTTGAAAACGCTTGCCGCATCGACGCAGGCCAGAGTATTGATTGTCGACTGGAGGGAGGAAGGAATACAATCAGTTCTGGCCACGCAGCTCATTGCACTACAAGCCACCGACATCTGCAGCTAAGATGGTAGCGACTCTGACTCTGTAACTGATACAGTTGCTCGGGGCAGGTCCGGAGGTCAAAGCATTAACAGAAGACTGCGCACAAGAACCGTGCAGGTGGCAAGGAGGGTTGGCTTGTTGCACGCCTACAGCTCCCTAATGTCCCGCCTGCTCAAGCGGCAGGTAGCCATTATTATGTATCACCGGATCGACATGGTCGCTAACCACCCTTGGAGTACGACACCCACTATTCCGCAAGACTTTGACCGAGAAATCAAATACTTGCACCAGAGGTATCGAGTAATATCCCTTGACGAGTTGACCTCTGCCCTCCCTGACCCAGACCGCCCTCTGGCGCCAAAAACTGCTGTTGTCACCATTGATGACGGCTACAGAGACATCTATGTTAATGCTTACCCTATCCTTAAGAAATACGGTGTGCCAGCGACCGTCTTTCCAGTGACAGGCCACATCGGCACCGGGAATCTGTTCTGGTGGGACAAGGTTGGGTATGTCATATGGAAGACGAAGCTCAAGACACTTGAACTCGGTGAGCTGGGGACACATCGCCTAGCCTCTGTCGATGACCGACAACGGTTGGTCAACACAGTTGTTGCTAGGCTCAAACAACTCTCAGTGAACAATCGCGATGAATTGATCGAGAGACTGGTGACCCTAAGCGAGGTAGATATCCCATTGAATATAGGGGAACAACTTGTTCTATCGTGGGACGAGATTAGGGAAATGAACAGGAATGGTGTGAGCTTCGGTGCTCACACTGTTAGCCATCCGATTCTAACCAGATTACCGCTCGAGACAGCCAGGAAGGAGATAGTCGATTCGAAACAACACTTGGAAGAAGAACTTGACCAGGAGATTACGACGTTTTGTTACCCCAATGGCAAGCCTGGTGACTTCAATGACGACATTGTAGAAATCCTCAAGAGTGATGGATTCAGGTGTGCAGTCACTTCATCGCCAGCATTCGTTTCACCTAGCACCAACCTCTACGAATTGCCGAGGATTCTAGGATCATCCGGTTTCGATTCATTCAAGCTTCGGATGTGTCTGGACGATAGCTAGTCTCGGTCGTCATCAAGGAGGATCCAGTGGGTTCGATTGTCTGAGGTAATCTACCGGCTGTGACCTGCCCGCAATACTTATACCACTATCTAGATCACGGTTGCCACGCTGAATGCCAATTCGAAGGTTGCGGTTCTGTCTATCGTCCAATATAGCCCACCACCGCCTGCGGAAGTGTGGCAATAGCTAGCAGATGACCCTCTGCGCGTCCGCAGGGGCTCCCTCTTCGTGCATCCCACTGTTCACCTATAGACCCCCCCTCTGAATCCAAGGTGAGGTTGGGGTTGGTATAATAACTCATGCCAAGCCACATGCTTGAGACAAGGAATCTGCTTAGTGCTATCTTGACTCGTGTAATCTACCTTTTCTGCATGCGCACTTTCGTTTGTAGACTTCTAGACAAGCCTAGCCTCGGGCACTGGTTCGGCTATCCCCTCATGCTCACAGCGATACCCCTAGTGTATCTGCTGCTCAAAGTCCTTCAACTTCGACGGCCCGTGATGTACTACGTCCAGATTGGTCCCATCCTGGGATTCTTGTTGGTAGAACTGCTCGTCAACTACTCTCCGTCAGGTAAGATGGATAGTCATAAGCCATGTCACGCTGTTCTTTACTGCAACTGGAGGGATGCTGAGTGTTGCTGAACAGTGTGGGCATGTTTTGAGCCTCGTGGCAGTCATCCTGTTCCTGGCAATGGCTTTGCTGGCGTTTGTGTGGGAAGCACACGGCCTCCATGTCCTCTTCAAATGGGACGGGTGTGGCGTGGAAAGCGCAGAACTTTGGCCGAGGAGAAAGACATGACCAAGAAGGCTATGCTATGTATGACCTTGCTGCTCATTGGTGCAGAGTGTCTAGGACTAGCTCTGGGTCTATTCCACGCTCCTATGAGGACTGAAGCTGCA
>JAFNFZ010000326.1 GCA_017885485.1 Chloroflexota bacterium | reverse complement strand
GCTGGCGGAAGAAGAGGAAGACTAGAGCCTGCGGGCTCTGTTGAATCAGGTGCAGAATATGCTTAAGAAGGAGGTATAAGTGGCTCATCATCTGGAAGGTAAGAACGCCGTGGTCACTGGCGCAGGCCGGGGCATCGGAAGAGCCGTGTCCCTGGAACTGGCCAAGCATGGCGCCAAGGTCGTCGTCTCTGACCTTGGTGGCAGTAAGGCTGGAGAGGGTGCCGATGTTGGTCCGGCACAGCAGGTGGTGAACGAGATCAAGAAGGCCGGTGGCGTAGCCATTGCCAATACCGACGACGTCACCAACTTCGAGGCCGCTGAGCGGATCATCAAGACCTGCGTTGACAGTTTTGGCCGGATAGACATCCTGGTTAACTGCGCCGGCATCCTCCGCGACCGCATGGTCTTCAACATGTCGGAGCAGGAGTGGGATTCGGTTATCGCCGTTCACCTCAAGGGTATGTTCAATATGGTTCGCCACGCATCCCGATTGATGAGGGAGCAGAAATGGGGCCGAATCGTCACCACTACCTCAGATGCTTGGCGCGGCAGTCCCGGACAGCCCAACTACAGTGCCGCCAAGGGGGGCATCGTCAGCCTCACCTACACCGTAGCTGGTGAACTGGGCAAGTACAACGTTACTGCCAACTGCATCGCCCCCATGGCCGCCACCAGGATGACCATGGATGAGGAAGTGAAGACCAGGTTCACCAAGCTGTATGAAGCGGGCGCTATGACCAAGGATCAGTACGATGAACTGGTCAACATGCCTGGCCCGGAGTTCGTTGCTCCCATAGTGGCCTACCTTTGCACGGAAGACGCCAAGATCATCAACGGCAAGGTCATTGGAGTCAGCGGCGGCCGTGTCGGCGTGTACTCCAAGCCGTTCGAGCTGGCTGGTCTTTACAGGCAGCACAGGAAGGATGGCCCCTGGACGGTCGACGATCTTATCAAGCTAGTGCCCAATACCCTGATGTCCGCGCCATTGACCATAATGTAATCGCGAACCAGGGTTGGTCTTGGTTTGGCGCACCGTGGTCTCTTGATTGCGGTGCGCAGGTATGCGGCTGCTGGGAAGAACTGGCCCGAGATGGCCTCTTTGAGAAGGCTTCTGTCTGAGCTGCCTTCTCCAGGATGGTACCTTCTCGTGTTTGCGGATTTGCGCAGAAGGAGGTCAAAGTGACTGTTGGGGAAGTCGCCGGGGTGAAGATTCCGCCTGGAAGAGAGTATCAGTTGCCCACCGACCCCGATCATCTCTGGGACGGGTTGAAGGACATCGGCCTGGGCATAAGGTGGGTCGCCGAGGTGAAGAAGTCTGATATGCAGATCGAGCTGTCAGGCCCGAAATGGGAATACAAGAGCTATACCATTCTCGAGATCATTGAGGAGCCTGGGAAGGTCAGGAATGGCATAGTCACTCTCATCGGGCCGGATATCCATGAAGTGGAGCCCGGCAGCTCGTTCCCCAGCGCCTGGGATATCAAGGTCTACGGGCAGGGAATCACCCAGAGGCACCGCGAATACATCGAGAGACAGATGGCCATGTCGCTGCACGGTGTGGAAGGCTACATGGCCTTCGGCTCGTTCCAGTCACCGTGGATGAGGATCAGCAAGTCGGTGGCTGGCCGGCTTACCTTCGCCAAACTCTGTCAGGTCATCCATGCCTACGTCAAAACGGTAGTCCCCCAGGTGGAGGCCATGGAGTTCCGCTGGATCATCGCTTCGCCCGAGGTGGGCGGCCTCGCCCTGATTGAACCCCTGTACAAAGTGGGTATCCAGAGGCTGAAGGCCCAGGAGCTGTCGGTGTCACTTGAAGACGAGGATGTGGACATCTTCTATGGCTGCACCATCTGTAAGTCGCTGGCCCCGAATCATGTCTGTGTCATCACTCCCAGCCAGATACCGTACTGCGGCATCCTGTCCTACAACGGCGCTCAGGTCACTGTGGAGCTTGACCCGGAAGGCTACATCTTCCCCATGCGCAAAGGCGAGTGCAAGGATCAAACGATGGGGAGCTACACCGGCGTGGATGAGGCTGTCTATGAGCGATCCAATCATCAGATAAAACATGCCAATGTATTCAGCGCAATAAAGTACCCCACCACCAACTGCGGCTGTTTCGAAGGGGCCGCCTTCTATATTCCGGAGGTGGACGGCCTGGGCTTGGCCATAAGGCGGTATATCGGTGTAACGCCCCTCGGCGTCAAGTTCTCCCGTCTGGCCGGCATGATTTCCGGCGGATCTCAGAACCACGGGAACAAGGGGATCTCCGTGCGATCCATACAGAGCAAGACCTTCCTTAAGGGTGATGGTGGTTGGAACCGCATAGTCTGGATGCCCGCCGACATGAAGAAGGAGCTGGCAGAATACATACCGGAAGAAGTCTATGACAAGATAGCCACTGAGCAGGATACCGTCGATCCTGTTGAACTGAAGAAGTTCCTCAAGGAGAAGAAACACCCCATAGTTGAGAAGTACTGGAAGGATGGTGAGCCTCAGCCGTTGAAGGTGCCACTCCCGGGGGGGGATTGGCCCAGGGAATAAACATTTGGAGGTGGACTGTGGGAGAGAAGAATTGCGGCGTTTGTCAGAAGAAAGTGGCTGAGTTCACGTGCAGTGCGTGCAGCGTGCCGCTGTGTGCTGAGTGCGTTCGTGAAGTGGCCATTGAGAACCCCGGTCAGAGAGTCCTCGGCGTGTTGACCAGCCCGCTTAAGTCCGGAATGAAGAAGCAGAAGGTATGTGAGAAATGTATGAAGGAAGTGGACTTCGTTGAATAGGGCCCCGTCCACTTCTTGTCTTTCTTCCATTGACGCTGTGGCTGCTGCCAGGTCGTGTTTCATCCCACCAATCGATGTCTGTGAAGGAGAAAGCTGTGAAAGAGAAGAGGATTGCTCACGTTGGATCTCTCGAAGTCGACATCAGTGAAGTTGTCCGTGACCCGCGCGGCCACGAGGATGAGATCGTGGAGATCATGGAGAACGACTTCGTCGAAGGTCGCCACAGCAACTTCGGGGGCTGGATAACCCTGCTGCCCGATGCCGCCGACATAGCCGAGCTGGACTACGCCCTGCTCAGCCGCTACCCACCCCTGTACACCGACCCCGAGGGGGTCTGCACCGACTGCGGTCTGGGCCCCTGCAATCTGGAGGACGGCCAGGGCAAGTGCGGACTGGACATGGAGGCTTTGCAGGGTCGGCTCAGTCTGAGGAAGGCCTGCCGCGGCTGCATGACCCAGATGGTGGCCAGCCGGCAGTTGCTCGATTATGCTCTCAAGCGCTGGCCGGAGGCCACGCCCGTTAGCATGGGCGAGATTCTCAGTATTTCCGATCACGCTCCGGCCATAAGCGTCCTGTCGGGCATACATGTGAAGACCATCAAAGACCTTAACCGGGTCCTTACCTATGGGGAGGGGCAACTGGCTAAGCTCTTTCAGGCCAGTTACTCGGGGACCGGCACAGCGGTAAACTTTGAAAGCATGGTCCTGCATGCTGGGTCTGTTCTGCTCCTGGCTATGGGCGTGGCTGAGATGCTCAAGATATCCTGCTATGGCTTCATCAGTGCCGCCAACCAGCAACTCGATGGTATTGAGCAGTTTCCTCCCGCCACTCTGTCCTGCGGATGGGCCTCTATAGAGAGCGGCAAGCCCGTCGTCGCCTTCGTTGGAGATGACTTCCTGCCCGCGTGGTGTGCCGTTGACCAGATGAAGCAGGACGCCCTGACGGAGAAGATTGAGATTTGTGGGTTGGGAGCCACCGGTGATGACATCGTCCGCTTCTACGATAGGGGTCGCATTATCGGTCCTGCGGTGAGGGCACCAAAAGCCATCAGGAACGGCCTGTTTGATGTGGTTGTCATCAGCCCGGGCTGCGTCCCCCTGGATCTCCTCTCTGAGGCAGAGCGCGCCGAAAGCAAGGCCATCTGGGTTGGCCACAATGGCTCCGGCGATCTGCCGGATAGCACGGATCAGCCCATTGACAGGATAGTCGATCGTCTTGCCGGCGGCGAGAAGGCGGTCTGGATAAGAGACCCGGAGAAGGCGGGCAAGGTGGCTCTGCAGGTGGCCCTGCGGGTGAAGAGGGGTGCTCCCCGCATCATCTCCGACGCCGATGCCATGAAACAGGCCAAGGGCCATAAGCATGATTGCGATCTCTGTACCATGGTTTGTCCCGTCGGCCTGCCCGTCTCCAGGGCGGTCAGGCAGTTGAGCGGTGGAGACTGGACGGGTTTCTTTGAGGTGGAGAAGGGCTGCAATTTCTGTGGCAAATGTGAACAGGCCTGCCCCAGCCAGGTGCACCTGCGCGATATCATTGTGGCCGCTGAGAGAAAGGGGGCCGGCAACGATAAGTTCGTTATGAGGCCTGGGAGAGGGCCGATCTCAATCACTGAGCTCTTGCAGTCGGCTTTCGCGGTGGGCTGGGGCAGTATTCCTGCCATGGTCACCATCTTCGGCTGTGGCGATGCTCACAGGGATGAGATCGCCTGGATAGCCAGCGAGTTGCTCAATGGTGGTTGCATGGTATTTGTGGCGGGATGTGCCGGGGCTGAAGTGGCCCGCTCTTTCAACCAGGCCAAGAAGAAGCACCTCTTCCAGCAGTACAACGCCACCTGCGCCTCGCGCAACATCGTCAACTGCGGGAGTTGCTCCGCTATCTGCCATGCCGTTCCCATGTATCTCATGCTGCGGCCCTCTGGCGGTATTCCCCTGTTTGGCAACCTACCGCCGCTGGGAGACTCTATCAGCCTCGGTGGAGCCCAGACTATCATCCTGTGGGGCGCCCTGCCGGATAGGATGTACGCCGCCGCTGCTGCCTGGGCCCGCCTGGGGTCAACCATTATCGTTGGCCCTGCTTCATCCCTGGGCTGGAAGCGTTACCTGGTTGGCAACAGGTACGATCGCAGCAAGTGGTGGGTGCGCCACGGGGAGACTGGTAAGAGGCGCGAGGTTGAACCCGTGAAAGAGCACATGGTTGTGCCCGTGGAGACTAAGGAAGAAGCCTTGACCATGCTGGCCCGATCTGTCCTGAACGTGAGGGACTACAGAGAGAGCCGCCTTACCCATCTGGAAGTCCTCATCGACTACTGCGAGCGCTTCTACCAGCAGTTGCCCGAAGACTGGTGGCTTGCCGTCAGGTCGGATTTCGAGTTGCCGCCGCGCTACAGGCGGCACATGGTTAGCCTGCTCGAGTCTGAACATGGCTGGGAAACCGAGGGTGTCAAAGTCAATAAGGCTAGGCACAGGGATGGCCGGATGATGACCATGTCTGAGTTTGCAGCCAACTATGGGATGGAGCAGGGGATCTACTGCACCAGGCTTCGCAGTCTGTTGCCTCTGCGTCTCAGAGACACTGCTGAAGATTAGTCTCAGCCCTGGTTGTCAGTACGTGTAAACCACATCCCGTTTCTGTGAGGTTGGGATGGCCACGTGGGATGCTCTGGAATAGCGGTTTCAGGGTGCTTCGGAAGGCAGGTTTCAGAAAGAGGTATGTAGATGGCGGTTCCGGAAGAAGAGGCAGCAGCGAGACTTCCACCGGGGAGGGTGTTTCAGCTACCCACGGATCTCGAACATCTATGGGATGGACTGGATGACATTGGCCTTGGGTTGAGATGGTTGAGCGAGGTGAAGAGAGCTGACATGCACCTCGAGTTGGGCGGGCCAAAGTGGGACTACAAGATGTTCTCCATCTTCTACATAGAGGAAGATCCCGGAAAGGTCAAGGACGGCGAGGTCAGACTGATTGGTCCCGATATCCCGGAGGTCGCCCCTGGTACCTCCCTGCCCGGTGGCTTCACCATCAGAATCTATGGTGAGGAGCTTACACCGGGACACCAGGGCTACGTCTCCAGGCAGATAGGTACCGCGCTGCAGGGGTTGGAGGGCTTCATGCTCTTTGGCACCCCCGACTCCCTCTGGATCAGAATCAACAAGGACGTGGCCAACAAGCTTACCTTCGCCAAGATATCCCAGTTCTGCTATGCCACCGCCAAGACCCTGGTTCCCCAGATAGATGCTGTGGCCTTCTTCTGGGCCGTAGGGGCGCCCGAAATCGGCGGCGTTGAGGCCCTGGCTCCGCTCTTTGCCTGGGCCAAGGAGAAGTACAAGATAGTCAGCGCCAAAGAGCTCTACGATGATGAGGACGTGGATACCTTCTACGGTTGCACCATCTGCAAGTCTCTCGCCCCAAACCATGCCTGTGTTCTCACGCCCAGCGCCCTGCCTTACTGCGGCATCATCGGCTATGATTCCGCCAAGGTGACGGCCGAGTTGGACCCCGAAGGTTACGTCTTCACCATTCCCAAGGGGGAGTGCCTGGATCACGAAGCCGGTCACTATCGTGGCGTGGACGAGGCCGTCTATGAGAAAAGCAACCATCTGGTTAAGCGTGTCAGCATCTACAGTAGTGTCAAGTATCCCACTACCAACTGTGGCTGCTTCGAAGCGGCATCGTTCTACATCCCTGAGGTGGATGGCATTGGCTTGGCCATGCGGCGCTATACCAGGATGACACCGCTCGGCATCAAGTTCTCCTCTCTGGCCGGGATGATCTCCGGTGGCGCCCAGAATCATGGCTTCAAGGGATTGTCCATCGCCGGTATGGCCAGCAAGAACTTCCTTCGCGGAGATGGTGGCTGGAACCGTATAGTCTGGATGCCGTCCGATCTGAAGAGAGATATCGCCGATGTCATCCCCGAAGAGGTCTACGATAAGATTGTCACCGAAGAGGAGACTGTGGATGCCCTGGAACTCAAGGAGTTGCTCCGCAAGAAGGGACATCCCATAGTGAAGATGTTCTGGAAGAACAGCGAACCTCAGCCATTGAAGCTGCCTCTTGCGGGAGAAGACTGGCCTGAGCAGTAGCGTTGGAGGTTGATTATGGGAGACAACACCTGCGGTGTATGCCAGAAGAAGGAAGCGCATTGGACCTGCCACGAATGCGGCGTCGCTCTGTGTGATGAGTGTGTCCGCGAGGTACGCATCGATTCCACCCGCCCCGGCCAGAGGATGATGGGCAGGATCACCAGCCCCATGAAATCAGGCGTTCAGAAGTTGAAGGTCTGTGAGAAGTGCTTCAAGGAGAAGGAGTTCCTCGGTTAAGGAGGACGTCCTCTGGCTTGCTGGGACGCTCGTTCGAGGAGAGAAGTAGTATGGACGAGAAGCGGATTGCCCGCGTCGGGCCTCACAAGGTGGACATTGGTGAGGTGGTCCGTGACCCTCGCGGTATTGAGGATGTCGTCACAGAGATTCTGGAACATGATTTCGTGGAAAGCCGCTATGCCCAGTTCGGAGCCTGGTTGAGTATCTTGCCGGACGCGGCAGACATAGGCGACTGGGATCGCGCTCTGTTGGAAAGGTATCCTCCGCTCTACACACTGCCCCGGGGCGTCTGCCGTGATTGTGATCTGGGGCCTTGCGATCTGGAGAAGGCTGCTGGCAAGTGCGGCCTGACCGTCGCTGCCTTGCAGGGACGGTTGAGTCTGCGAAAGGCCTGCCGTGGCTGCCTGAGCCAGATGGTATCCACGCGCCGTCTGCTCGATCACGCCATGAAGATCTGGGGCGAGAGCCAGCCCGTCAGCATGGGCGAGGTGCTTGCCATGTCGGACGCCTGCCCTCCGGTGGGGACTCTCAGCGGTATCTATGTCAAGAGTCTTAAGGACTTGAACAGGGTTCTCTCTTATGGAGAGGCTCAACTGGCCAAGCTCACCTCCGCTGGCTACTCGGGCGTTGCCACTATGGCCGACTTCGAGAGCATGGTCATGCATGCCGGGTCGGTTCTGCTCATGGCCATGGGCGTTGCCGAGATGATCAAGATTGCCTGCTTCGGCTTCGCCTCTGCTGCCAATCAGAAGATTGATGAGCTTGAGAATTTCCCTCCGGCCAACGTGGCCGGGGGATGGGCCTCCATAGAGGCAGGCAAGCCGGTTATCGCCTTTGTCGGCGATGACTTCCTTCCCGCCTGGTATGCCATCGAGTACCTGAAGCAGAGCGATGCCCTGAACAAGGTGGAGCTGTGCGGTGTCGGCCCCGCGGGCGACGACGTAGTCCGCTTCTNNGACGTCATTGTGGCCTCCGATGGCTGCCTTCCCTTGGACCTTGCTTCCGAAGCCGCCCGGGTCGGCAGCCGGTTTATCTGGGTCGGTTCGCAGGGCGTTGATGACTTGCTTGATGTCACTGACCTTCCTGTGGACAGCATAGTGAACGGCCTGGTCAATGGCCGGAAAGCGGTCTGGATCAGGGACTTTGAGAAGGCGGGTGAGGTGGCTGCCAGAGCAGCTCAGAAAGTTGACATAACAAAATGCCATTCNNAGGGGACCGCTGCCTCTTACCGAGATACTGCAATCCGCCTTTTCCATGGTCTGGGGCAATGCTCCTGGCATTGTGGTCATAGCCGGATGCGGCGATGCCCCCAGAGATGAGGTCGGCTGGTTGGCCTATGAGTTGACCAGGCGGAATTGCATTGTCTTCGTGGCTGGCTGCGCCGGAGCCGAGATCGCCCACAACTACCATGAGAGGAAAGGCAAGTACATCTTCGAGCAGTACCTGGCATCTGTTGAGCCGCGATCTCTTGTCAATTGCGGCGGCTGCGCTGCCATCTCATTGGCCAATAACATGTACATGTATTCCCGCGCCGCCGGTGGCATCCCCCTCTACGGGGGCATACCAGAGGTGGGTGAGGGTTCTTTCTTCACCACTTTCTCGCTGATCGTTTGGGGCTCGCTGCCCGATAGAATGTACGCTGCCGCAGCGGCATACGCCCGCCTCGGCATACGTGTGGTGGTCGGCCCCGCCTCAGGCTGGACCTGGGGTCGCTACCTCCCCGGTAACAGGTACGACCGCAGTAAGTGGTGGGTCTATCATGGTGAGGATGGCCGCAAGAGGGAGACCGAGCCCATCCCCGAGCATCTCATTGTCCCTGTAGAAACCAAAGAGGAAGCTCTGACCATGGCCGCTCGCACTTTCTTCAGTACCTCGGAGATGAGGGAGGGCCGGGCGGCCCGCCTTGATCTGCTTATCGAGCTCTATCGCATATTCTACGGACAGCTTCCTGAAGACTGGCACCTGCTGATCAGGTCTCACCTGGATATTCCCACCAGGCACAGGATCAAGCTGATAAAGGCGCTGCGAGACGAGCAAGGGTGGGAAGGAGAGGCTTTGAAGATCACCAAAGCCAGGAATCGGGATGGCAAGCTTCTGACTCTCTCGGAGTTCAACACCAGCTATGGCATGGAGCTGGGGAGATACCACTGTAGGCTCGCCAGGCTGCTTCCCAAGACTATCAAAGAGAGACAGGGAAGTGCCTAGCTGTCTTCCTCATCTGGTTCCTCTGGCTTGACCAGATCGAGGGCGCTGAAGGGACACTTCTCAGCGCATAGATTGCAGATGTCAAGGCCGGGCACCGAGCGTTTGCAGCTCGACCATTCCACCACGTTAAGTCTGCCGTCTATCACCTTGAGGGCTGGTGGCACAGGCGGGCGCTGGACCAGCCTGCCACCTTTGGTGATGGTCGTAAGGGCTCTGTTGCAGACTGCCACGCAGTCCCCGCAGCCGGTACACCTCGACCTGTCCAGAACATGGTCGCTCCCCTCGATGCGCTCTCCTTCACCCAGCATCTTCCTCAGAGCGCTGTAGGAGTCTCGGAACTCCTCCTTCAGGAGTTCAGGGCACTCCTCCAGCCTCTTGTTCTTGCTGATCAGATTGAAGGCGAAGGCATAGCAGGTGGGACAGCCGCATAGTTTGCAGTTTGTGCGTGGCAACAGTCTATAGATGTGAAGCGGTTGAAGGTCTTTCCTGGGCAACAGTCCTCCTGATCAACAGGTCTGAGAGCGGTGTTATCCCTTTTTCGGTTGCCAGAACCCTTGCCTCTATCAGTCTGAGGTTCGGCAGTGGTGATAGCTCTGGATCATAGCTTGCCAGGTAGCTGGAGAATAGACTGAGGGGCATATTACCCGTACCCTCCTTGCAGTTGCTGTCCGCTTCTGCTGCCACCACCACAGAGCCGCATTCGCTGGTGATCTCGATGCGGTCGCCGTCTCCAATCTGCAGGCTCTTCATGTCCGACGGAGAGAGATATGCGATGGCGGCCTTGTTCTGGTACGCTTCGCCCCATCCGTCCCTTTGTCTGGCGATAGATACGTATATGCTCTCATAGACCACCAAGTTCAGATGAATGCCATGGCCTGCCTGTTCCATCTAGACGCTCTCCAGCAATTGCCTCAGAATTCCTTCCTCGGTCGGATATTCCCTCTTTTCCAGCTCTGCCAGTGCTACCTCAACGCCATCCATTCTCAGCACTGAACCGCCGCATTCCACACCGGGCAGCGCTGTTGGTATCACCACGTCCGCAGCCATGGTGCTGGGTGTGGCAAATGGGGAGAGGCAGATGATCTTTGTGGCCGCCAGGTTCCTCATTAAGGAATGAGGTAGAGCCGAAAAGGGGTCCGAGCCTATAATCAGGGCGCATTCGGGTGGTTGCCTTCTGATCTGCTCCAGGAACGAGTGCCCGCCCCGGCTGGCCATCGTGCCTCCGAAGCTTACCCCGTTGGCGCGCCCGGTCTTTTCGCGGAGCAGCTTGCAGAATCCCCTCATATTGATCTCGGATATCATGGGGATCACCGCCATTCGGGTGAGGGCGCCGAGCATGTTCACCATTCTCACGAATGAGCCGAAATCGCCGCCTAGGCCATGCATAAGTCCCAGCCCACCGAAGACCGCGCAGAACCGTGATTTCTTGACCAGTTCAGTGAACTTTTCCGCCATCTCGACCTCGTCCTGTGCTTCACCGGCAACGGTCTTTATGAACGCCTTGTCTCCACGGGGCTTGAGCCCGAAGACTGGTCTGCACATTGAGCTTAGTTCAGTGTGCCTGACTTCAACGCAGGTCATTGTAACCTTGGGGTACCAGCCGGCGGGATTATAGTCGGTGTAGGCGTAGTAGCTGTGCAGTGAGAGGTGTCTTGGGTGCGTATTGGGCGGGTCAGCACCCCAGTACACCAGCAGGTCGGCATTGTCCTTTATCTCGGACAGAGAGCATGTTGGCACATCGCCTTCAAGTATCCCCTTAATCAGAAGCCCGTATGAGAAGGACGAGGCACTGTCGATTCTCCCCCAAACCTTCTGCGCCAGTTCAATGGCCAGTGCCTGCGCTGACAGCGTGGAACTGTCCAGGCCGAA
>JAFNFZ010000325.1 GCA_017885485.1 Chloroflexota bacterium | reverse complement strand
TCGTCAGTGATGTTGTCGCCAGCTCTGTGGACCTGGACTTCCGAAATCGTCACTTCCACGGATGAAACCTCTCCCGGTGCATCGGTAACCCATATCTCCAGAGTCCCGTGTGCGGACGTGGTGGGAGACACCAGGGGGATTATGGCGAAGTAGGCAATGAGCCCTAAAGCCACGGCGGCGGCAACAGGTGCCCATACCAGAGGCCTGAACCAGAGCGGCCGTGGCTCGGGTTGGCTCCGGGCGGCGTCAATCAGCCGTTTGCGCAGCCTCTCCTTGAACTCAGGTGAAGCAGTCGCCGGCTTGTAGGCTTCCTTGAGAATTTCCTTCAGTTTGTCTTCGCTGTCATGGTCTACCATGTCTTTCCTCTACCCGTATAGTCGTTTCTATCCACCATTATCACTCGCCAAGTGCAGGAAGTCTGGCCTGCAAGGCTCTTCGTGCTCGTGCCAGCAACCCCTCGATTGACTTAGGGGATCGCCCCATCATCTGGCTGATTTCTGAGACTGACATCTCCTCAACATACTTCAGAATCAGAACCTGCCGGTGGTCCTGGGGCAGGCTGGCTATGGCTTGCTGGACGACGATGCCGGTGTCGATGGAACTTGTCGGATCGGAAGGTTGTGGGATCTTCCTCGGTTGTTCGCCTGATTCCGAGGCCTCGATATTGAAGGAGAGATCGCGGTGTTTCCCCTCCCTTGCCTTGCGGCGATAGAAATCGGCCACCTTGTGATAGGCTATGCTGCAAAGCCAGGTGTAGGTGCTGCTTTGACCACGAAATCGCTTCGAGGATTTGACGGCAGCCAGGAATGTATCCTGGACAATGTCTTCGGTGGTGCTGCGGTCCCTGTCGACCTGATTGTATACCAGCGAGTAGAGGCGATCGAAGTAGGTGGTGTACAATTCCTCTATGGCTGACGGGTCGTTTCTGTGCAGCCTTCGCACCAGATCGACCTCTTGAGTACGATCTCTTGTTTTGGTGTTGCTCACGACAGGACTTCCTGACAATCGGCCTCCGGGCTATTGACGGTGTTCCAGGGTAAGACAAAGTGTAGCTCTTGAGAGTGCGGAGGGCAACCCCCACCAGATGTATTCATATGCCATGTGACGCCATCATATGTGATTGGAACGGAACCATAGTGGGGTATCGGGACGAGAAACCCGTTCTGATGAGCATAGCGATGGGGATTTTCAAGGCCTCCGTACCCTTTCACCTTCTGAGGGTTGTCCGCATCCTGAAGGCACGGAGNNGGCGATTTCGATTACGTGAGAGAGATGTTCAAGGTGTTCAACGGGAAGATAATCGGCGGTGTGCCAGTCTCACTGATGCACCGGACGGTGGACAGGTATGCCGCAGAGCCCCAGACTCAGGCCAGGCTGGACCGGAGAGTTCTGAGGCCGATCAAGGAAGCTCACCAGGCTGGCAAGGTCACCGGGGTGTTCTCTGCCGGCTACAGGTACGGTATCGAAAGGATCCTGACAGTCGCGGGGTTCCACGAATGCTTCGATTTCTACGAGGCTGACGATCTGAAAGACGAGGATGGCAAGGCCGTGGAATTCGTGCTCAACATCTACAGGAACAAGCCCCGGCTGCTGGTTGAGCTACTGAGGAGAAGGGGGCTGGATGCGGACAGGGTGGCCTACATTGGCGACAGTGAGGACGATGAGGGCTGCTTTGAGATGGTGAAGTACCCCATAGTGCCCTTCCTGGCCCCGGAGGAGCTGAAGCAACGCTATGCGCAGGAATACCGGGCCTTTGTCCCGGAGAGCGAGAAGGAGCTGGCTGACTTCATCAGAAAGACTTAGCACTGGGCTGGAGTTGGCTCCAGCCCAGTGCCACGGTGCTCCTACTGCAGGGTCACCTCATTGATCTCACTGAGGTCGTCCAGGTCATGCATCTTCACCTTCGCATCTGATATGGTGTAGAGCACGTCATCTATGAAGAGGGACCTCTCAACGAAGCAGTCGGCGGAATAGTAGTAGCCGTACTGGCTGAAGTCTGCGCCGGTGCAATGGGTGATGCCGCCCCGGAACTCCAACCCCTTCTCCAGGGAGATGTTGAACACATAGGCACCCTGCCAGACGGTCTCACCGTAAGCGTGGGGAGGAATGCCATACGGATAGTCTGCTGCATCGATCTCAGCTACCTGGACAGGGATGACCAGGAGGTTTCTGGACTTGTCGAACAGCAGGGCCTTGTGGTCGCTCAGTACGGGTGAATCAGTCCCCCTGTCGCCGATTTCATACTTGCCGATTTCCTTCGGCTCGCTGACGTTGCTGACATCGAAGAGCGATATCTTCACTCCCTGGTACCAGGCGAAATCGTCGTTTGCGGCTATGGCTTCCTTGCCGATTCCGATAACGTGGTTCTCATCATAGGGGTGGAGGTAGTCCGAATAGCCGGTTACCTTCAGTTCTCCCAGAACCCTGGGGTTGTATGGGTCCTTCAGGTCGATGACGAACAGCGGGTCGATCTTCCTGAAGGTGACCAGATAGCACCTGTTGCCCATGAATCTGGCGGAGTGAATCTGCTCTCCGGGAGCCAGGTTCTCCAGTCCCCCGACTATGTCGAGAGCATCGTCCAGAATGTAGACCTGATTGGTGAGAGTCACACCATCTTCTCTGCCGAAGTTGTCGGTGGTGGTAGCCACTCTGAAGTAGCCCTGATGCTCGTCCATGGAGAACTGGTTCAGCAGTCTGCCGGGAACCTCCCCGCTGCCGTCCAATTCGATCACACTGTCATCAATGTGAATCCTGTGAATGGCGGTCTTCGGCGCGTAGTAGAAGTTTTCCGGCATGATCCCCGTCGTCGCCGTGGCTTCTACAGCCTGTCCAGGGAAGGTAATGTAGATGTTGGTCATCGAAACGTAGAGGCTGCTGGCAGCCCCCACAAGGAGTGTCTGGCGGGTTGGCTCCTGGTCGTCATCGTCAATATTCACGGCCATGATGGTGGTGAACATGTACGAATAGTCGCTGATGTCGGCGTGCCAGATGTCCGATGCGGGCACTTCGGTGACACTGCCGTCTGAGTAGATGCCGGGGGTGACAAGCTGATTGTCGTTGCCATACACCGATCCGTTGACGATGACATAGACGAAGCCGCCTATCATCCTGGAACCGAAGTAGTAGCCGTCAACGGCCAGATCGCGTTTCAGAACGGGCTTCTCTCTGTTGGTGATGTCATAGACTTTGATGGAGACCTTTTCTGGCTGTGGATATGTGTAGCGGAGGCCAAGCTGGTCTTCTTCCATCGCATACACTTGTGCGGCGTTCTCGAAGAGGACGAGCCGGTCTTCATTGATGAAGATTCCAACGATGGCTCCCACAACCTCGATTTCCGAGAGTACTGTGGCTTCTTCCGGTGGGTAGGCCTTTACGATGACAACCCTGTTGTCCACCACGAGGTAAAGATACTCCCCGTCTGTCTTCACGATATCCGCCTCGTCAACACCCTCAACTTGAATGTTCGTCGTCGAGTACTGCGGGGTCAGCGACAGAGCGGCCATCCCGTTCTCTGCTGCCCCAAGGGTGAGGACGTCACGCCATCCATCGGCGTAGTAGTACGGATATTGCGTCCTGTTCTTCACGAAATCCTGGAAATCTTCGTAGGAGGGGAATTGCCGCAGGTCTGTCCCTGCATGAGTATCGCCTGCCTGCGGGTTGCCAAGTCCGACGACCAATGCTGCCATGAAAGCTGCCAGCAATCCGAGATAGGAGAATCTCTTGAAGTAATCCCACTTCATTTCTGTTCACCTCCGCCAGGTTAGATGATTTGCCCCTTTTCCTGATATAGACGAAATCCAATGGCAGAAAGTTCAATCCAAACCTTTGCTGAAGGCCAACGGCTCAGGGAAGTGGAAGAACCAGAAGGATGAAGCCGAGGCGAAGAGGTTGCGGGAGAAGGTCTCAGGTTCACTGCCCTCTGACGCAGAGGATAGCTGGCCAGGAATGGCGACACACCTGCCCGGCTTCAGGATTTCAGATCACCCTTCACTCCAATGGTTATCTCTCTCAGAGGGGTATCCCTGGCGCTCAAGTCAATGGCCTGCTGAGCCATACGGGTCAGTCCGGAGCAGCAGGGCACTTCCATGCGCAGCACGGTAAGACTCCTGACCTGTGAGTGGCGCAGAATGTCTGTCAGCTTCGTCAGGTGAGACTGGTAGTCGTCCAGCTTGGGGCAGGCCACCAACAGAGCCCGATTGGCGAGAAAGCGTTGATGGAAATCGCCGTAGGCAAAGGGGACGCAGTCGGCCACCAGAAGCAGGTCGGCGTCCTTGAGGAAGGGTGCTGTCGGAGGCACCAGAGTAAGCTGTACAGGCCAGTGGCCCAGCATCGATGGCTGATGCTGAGGCTCTCCGGCAGACTGTCCTGTACCCTGTCTCTCGAACCGTGTGATGGTAGCTGATGGACAACCACAGGGGAGCTCGTCTCTGTCGTGATCGTGCACCGATTTCTCCATGTGATGCTTCGTCGCATCTTCGTCAAACTCCTCCGCTTCCCTTTCCTCAACGGTGATAGCACCCATGGGGCATTCCCCCAGGCAGGCGCCGAGACCGTCACAGTATGTCTCGCTGACCAGTTTTGCCTTGCCATCAACTATCTGGAGGGCTCCCTCGACACAGGCCGGGACGCAAACTCCGCAACCGTTGCACTTGTCCTCGTCTATCCTGACAATCTTTCTCAATGCCCTGGTTTTCATTTACGAACCTCCCGTCCACCAGCAGTCCAATCCGGACTTGTCCCTACTCATAATAATGTTATTCTAATGCCAGCCAAGCTGAACCGCCATGATCTGGATCATGGCGGTTCAGCTTGGCTAACTCTCACCCAATGACCTCGGAGATCACCAGGGGGTCTTTCTTCCACTCAGTCACGCGGTCCGAAACGCGGACTCTTGCCCTAGTTCAAAGCTGCGCCAACTCCCTTACTGCTGATCAGGGTGGCGAAATGGTTCAAGTCCAGTATAGCCCACCA
>JAFNFZ010000324.1 GCA_017885485.1 Chloroflexota bacterium | reverse complement strand
GCCCTTGACAATTCGGTCCTGCATCAGAACGAATAGCAGCGCGCACGGAATCATTGTCAGCACTCCCCCGGCAGACGCCGCTGGCCAGTCTTTTACCCACTGCCCGAAGAAGGTCATCGCGATGCCGGCCGGGAAGGTGAATAGTTCCGAAGAAGAAAGCAGGATGAAGGCCAGGTAGTACTCGTTCCAGAATCCGATGAACGCTATGATTGCCACTGCAATCAGGCCTGGACGGATCATCGGCAGCATCACGGACCAAAGCAGTTGTACTGTGCCGCAACCATCGATTCTCGCTGCATCCTCGATTTCGAAAGGTACTGACCTGAAGAATCCACGCAAGACGTACACTGTGAATCCCGTCGAGGCAGCCACATAGGGGAGGATCAGAGCCCATCTTGATGAGCTGATGCCCACGACTTGGTTGACTACATAGAGAGGGACTATGAAGAGCGTGGTGGGGATCATGTCGCCCATCACAAAGACGAAGAACAGCACCTTCGCCATCTTGAACTCCACTCTCGCGAGCGCGTAGGCCGTCGGCACGCCCGTGCCGAGAAGAAGCACCATGCTGGCCGCGCTTACGAGAATGCTGTTCTTGATGTATTGGAGCATGTCGGAATTGGCCAACACCCGCACATAGTTGTCGAGTCGAAGGACCGCAGGCAACCCAAACGGATCCCGCCAGAATTCCTGTGTCGTCTTCATTGAAAGCAATACGATCCAAAGTAGCGGCCCCAGGATCGCCACTGTCAGCGCCGCATAGATTGAATAGCGTACCAGCCCGACCGCTCGAAGCCTTCGAATGATTGAAACTGATGGTCTGGCCATTATGTGTACTCGAGCCTTTCACGGGCTGTGTGCCATATCGGGAGAATCACGATTGCCACAACAATGCATAGCAGTGTCGTGGTAATGGCACTGGCATATCCGAATTGCCTACCACGCAGCGCAGTAGTAACTGAATACAACCCCAGCAATTCCGTGGAGCCTGCGGGACCGCCCATGGTCATCAGATTGAAGTATCCGATCGAATGACCAAAACCGATCCCTGTCGCCATTGCGAATGTTATGAGGAGTGTTTCCCGTAGCATGGGCAGGGTTACGTACCATAGCCGGTGATACCAACGGTCAGACTCAAGCCGCAATGCCTCATAGTATTCAGAGGGTATGTTCGCCAGGCCTGCCACATACATGGTGGTGAAGAGGCCATACATCCACCAGACAAGCGAAATTGTCACCCACGGGAGAGCAGTACGCTCGTCACCTAGCCATGGCATGCTTAGCGAGCCAAGCCCGACCTCTGTCAATGCCTTGTTTACGAAGCCCACCTCAGGATTGAGGGCGTTTCGCCATGTCAGTGCCACAACTGTCGTAGACATCACCTGTGGGAAGAAGAAGACGGTCCGAAAGAACCCCAACAAGGGACCCTGCTTCGATAGTCCAATGGCCAGAAACAAAGCAAAAGGCAGCTGCAAGAACACGACCGCAAACCATACAAAGAAGGTGATAGCGAGATCGTCTCTGAAGCGTACGGTCTCGAACAACTTGATGTAGTTCGAGAATCCAACATACTCTGGCCTCAGGGAAAAGCCATCCCATTTGGTGATCGACAAACCCACCGCCACAAGTGAGGGTGCGACATAGAAGACCCCAAAGATGATGAGTGTCGGTAGGCACAGGGCCCACGCTTGAAGGGACTTGCTTCGTAGGAGACGGCGCAGCCTGCTACTGAGTCCAGAATCGACTTGCCGCATGTGGTCGCTCCTTCATCACACCATGATCTCCTGAAGACCCAGATACTCCCACCGAGTTGTCCGGTACCGCAATGGCATGGACACTTCAGGCCTTGATAGGATGGCTGCCGTCGCTGCTTTTGCCTATGAGGCTCCCGCCGGTTATCCAGCCATGGATTCAATACCCCTGATGGGCACGACGATAGCTGTAGAGCCCCAAGTCGCGGTCCAAGGCGGTCTGCACCTGGCTGGCTTGGGTGAGGAAACGGAACTTGGCCACACGCACCTGCACTGCGTGCAACGCGATGCACGCAGTGCAGGTGCCCGCCAGGGCTCTTGCAGGATGTTGCCGTGCCATCGCTCGACGAACCCGTTCGGCCAGGCATCGCGAGGCCGGCTGCAGGTATGGCCTTTTCCCTGCCGAATGCAACCCTGGTCTAACCGGCAGCGAAACTCGTTGCCCTGATCGGCCAGGGTCCGTTGGAACTGCCAGCCTGAGTTCTGGAAGGCTGGCACCACACGCGAGGTTAGGAAGTGTGCAGTGGCGGCTCCGGAGAACTCGAGACTGACTTGGACCTCGGGGCAAGTGTCGTGGCACGACGCGGCGCGCCAAGCCCTTCCTACACCCTTGGACTTGCCAACCGAGGACGTCCCCGGGCGGACCAGCTCTCCTGCACAGGACGCCCGAACGTGCGGTGCATGTCGACGCTGAGCGGTGATCAGGCCGGCGCGCACACGCGGTCAACAGATCCACTGCCTGGGCGCTACGGCCTTCCAGAACCATCGGATGCTCCCAGCCGGGTCTGCAGGTTGGGTCTCTTCAGCAAGTCATAGGTAATGCTGGGCGCCACCTGCCTGCTGCCATGTTCCGCCATGCCAATCTGGAGAGCCGCTGAACAGGTCCCCGGGACAACCGGGCAATGGCCAAAGCGAGAATGGCCCGCTCGGTTTGAACGCTGAGCAAGGGCAGCCGGCCAAGGATGTCTCCCTCCCGTCAGGGGCGCAGCCCATCCGGCCCATAGGCCAAGTAGCGATTGCACTATCTGTAGAACTGGCCGCTGCACTTGCTGAACTCGCGACATGCTTGGCTGGCATTCGCGAGGGCTTGCGGCCGGGAGATCATGCACAGGCGGAACGCGTGCCCGGCCCTGGTGGTCGGGCGAGGGCACGCAGTCGTCGAGGGTCATGGGCGCGCCCCCGTCTCCCCACATGGGACCCCGGATCCAACGGGAAGGACACGCCACATGACCCTCATTCAGTCTCCTGACTGATACGCAGGTGAACACACAATTGCTTCAGCGCCAAGTCTTGGCCGCCTCTTCCAAGATCCCTGCGAACTCCTCTGGCGTCAACTTGCCAGTGAGAAGCGCCTGGGAATTCGAGTACATGGCATCAGTCACGGCCGCAGGGCTGGGATGGTCATACCACGAGAAGATACCAGTTGAATGGGTACCGACGAACTGCACAGTCTCTAGTGTCATGTCTGTCGTCAGATTGCCGGTAGGCCCCTCGTATGGTGGGAGAATATCCCTGACCGGCGGCACGTTGCCCTGTGATTCGAACAGAGATAGTGCCCTCTCCTTGTCTGCGTACGTGTCCAGGAATGCAGCGGCTGCTTCAGGATGCTTGGAGGTCGCGGCAATCCAGAGTCCCTCGACTCCCCCCAGAGTATCAGACTTGCTTTTTGGATCCCCATCGGGGAGGCTTGGAAACTCGAAAATGCCGTACTCAAATCCAGCGGGGGCCGCACCCAGATACTGTGCTAGCCAACTGCCCATGTACAACATTGCCCCGCGACCGGCAAGCCAACCTGTGACCATCTCCTCTTCGCCAACGGCATTGAATCCTTCAGGTAGCCAGCCGCGCTTATCCAGCTCTTGAGCCAGTTCGGCGGCCCGTATGAAATTCTTGGAATCGAAAGAACCACCATTCGTGCCGAAGATGGCGTTCTGGAGGTCCTCCCAGCCGCCAAGCCGGTGATGGAATGCCCAGAAGTAGAACAACCCAGGATATGATGGGGCATTCCCCAGCGCGATCGGTGTGATTCCTGCTGCCTTGAGCGCATCCGCGGCAGCAGCAAATTCATCCCAGGTGGGCTGGAGGGGGTCAGCCCATTGCTGAGGATCCACGCCGGCCGTTCGAAAAGCCGCCTTGGAGTAGTAGAAGAGGTTTGACCAGATACCGAGCGGCATGCCGAACAGTTTCCCATCCACTGACATTGTGCCAATCGTGGCTGGGTCAAGCCTTTCCTTGTTGACGAAACCCTCTACCGGGAATAGCTTCCCTTCACGCGCAGCGCGATAGATGTCGGGGTACGGGGGGGAGTAGAAGATATCCCCCGTCGTGCCAGCCGCCAGCGCAGCCATCAACTTCACCCTGTAGGCTTCCTGTTCGAAGAACTCCATTTTGACATGGACATTCGGATGAGTCTTGGTGTAATCATCGGCCCAGTTCCTGTACCACTGGCCGCTTTCCTCTGTGACTGAACACGTCCACAGGGTCAGTTCAATGGTCTCCTCCGCAGTGGGCGTCGCACTGACACTTGGCTCTGACACAGAAGTAGCGGGGGCTTCGCTCTCCTTAACAGGCGCGCACGCGGCCAACGCGACAACAACTATCACGGACACAATCAGGGCCATATACATCTTCCAGTGGTTCATGGCGATTCCTCCCCAGGGAAATCCTTCACGAATGCGGCATCTGAAATAGGTGGACACTTCCTTCCCGACTGCACCTTCCTTTCAGCATTCGTCATCCTCTTCCTTCCTCTTGCCGGTGGAGATCCGGTGGTTCACCTCGATATGTGCACCGTAACGCTTGAGAAGGCTCCGATGCTCACGTCGCATCGACGAGTCAATGACGAGTCCGCGAACCATGGGGGTACGCCCCGCGGCAATTCGCTTGCCGGTGTCAAGGCGACTCTTCCCCGTAGGGCAAACAGGGTCGTCTTCCCAAACAAGATTTTCATTGCCTACTTGCCAGCACTTCTACCGAGGAAAGGCTGCCAAACAAGAACCCTTGTCATGGCCTCGACGGGCGCAATCCTCTGATGGTTGTTCGTGAGAAGCGTCAATGTGGACATTGGCGAACTTCACCACGCTCCTCATGAAGAAAGGCCTGCCGATACCCACAATCCAGACAACGCGTCAGCCGTGACCTTGGCCACTTCTTCGGCGGTCAAAGCCTCTATCTCCTTGTCATAGGGTTCAGCAGTTACCGGGCCGTCGTAGTGAAGTTGGCTAAGCACCTGCAGAAGACCCACATTGTCGATAACGCCTGTTGCGCCTGGCATTCTGCGTCTTTCATCGATCTGATCGTCGATCTCTATGTTCCGGGTTGCGTCGCTCAGATGGACATACACGATCATTCCATTCGCGAGCCTCTTGAGATCCGGGATTGTTCCGTGTGAGGTATACCAATGCCAGCTGTCAAGTAGGAGACCTACATTGCGCATGTCGACTGCGTTGACCAGGCGCAACATCCCGTCATAATTGGATATGAACTCATACTTGTGGCCCTCACGGAAGGTTCTTGGGCCGATAGGTTCAACTGCGAGTCGTTGTCCGTGCTCCTCGAGTATCTTTCCGATATCGCGTACGCGTCTTGTTGCCCGCTCGAAGTTCTGCTCGAAGGGAAGCTCATCAGAATACGACTTCATCCATGTCTGGGCCCGACTTGCCCCAACTGATGCCGCGATCCCAGCAAGAGATGGCAGCGCTACAAGGAAGTCGTTGAAGCTCTGATCATCTCTCTCAAGGAGCCAGTCTACCGACAATGCCCATCCTCCTACCTGGAGGCCGGCCTCCGCGAACAGATCAGCTACGTGACGGGGTCCATTTGCTGCCACCAGCCCAGCGGCTTCCTGGATATTCACATCGACGCCGCCGAAGCCGTATCTCCTTGCCAAGTCGATACACTTGTCAAGGGGCAGCTGTATGCCGATTTCTGGCGGGCCCAGATTCTTGAACATGTCGACTCAGCCTCTCCTTCTCAGTTTCACATTGGACCGCGAGAGAACACTATGCGCAGCGAAGGAAGGCACAAGGCCGAGTGAGGCGATCCGTCTAGCTTCTCTCATCAGCCCCTGCTCAAGGACATGGCCCGCCTTGGCTCGTCGCCTTCGGGGAAAACGTTTGAGCAAACGTTTTTCTGATCCTACCACATCCCATACCCACAGTCAACTGGCAGGCTCACGGCTGTTGAATACTGGAGGCCCGGTGTCCGGATTCGGCGGTGTCCCCGTTGCGGCTCAAACAGCGTGGCCAGGATCGTGTATGGCCTGCCCGACATTGCCAACACGCGGCTTCAGGAGCATCTGACAAGAGGGAAGGTCGTCCTTGGGGGTGTTGCATCGAGGTGGGAGTATCGCCGAGTCACCACTCCAACGATTGTGAGTTGGAGTAGGGGGTCTCGATCAACGCGGACAGAACGCCGGATGTCGGTGGAACCGCCGACGCCAACCCTGCCGCAGCGGACAGAAGCTGATCCGCTGCGGCTCCGGGGACCTGTGAGTTGGACTTCGCTCTTCAGCAGGGCATGGCAGCCCTGGGCAGGTATCCCTCACCCCCTACCATGAGGGTGGACGAACCAAGGCGCGCACTTCCAGTCGCGGTACTTAAGAACCGTCTCGCAACTGGCCGACCGTGTCGATTGGCCAGAGCAGTCAACCCGAATGATCGGGGTCGAAGTTCTCTGGGGCATTTCCGACAACGTCGAGCGAATCGTGACGGAGAATGCCTATTCGCCCAAATTCCGGTCAGGGCTCGAGGATGGCTGAGTCGCCTCGCCTAGCTTGCTGGGCCTCGACGCCTCCCAGGAACCGGCGCGGTTCAGAGCCCGTGGCCCGGCGTGACCGGCGAGAGCGCCTACTTACCCTCGTCACACACGGACATCAGCGCCCGATTCTGTGGCACGGCCGCACCAGTTCCTCACAGCCTTGGTGACTGCCTCCACGTGATTCCCCCACCAAGATTTCCGCCTCTTTCCTCGACGGTCGTTGTAGGGAACGGTGCTCTTCGCGCAGCGTTGGATCAGCTTGACAACAACAAGGAAACTCAGGAACATCCCGCCTGCTTGAGCCCACAATGGCATGGGCGGGAGTGGAGCGTAGGCCCCAATCGCTATCCCAAAGAACAAGATGTACAGCTCGGCCCGGTCGAACATCGCCTTGGGAATCCCCCTCAATGTCAACACCGGTTGAAAAGTAGGCCACCCGGGCAGTCATCCCAGGGCCGCCGGTGGCGCTGGCCTTGGGTCGGTGGTCCATGACCTTCTTGTCTCTCAAGCGATAGGAGTCTCCCTTCAGGGACAGGATTTCGGCGTGATGGACCAGTCGGTCAATCATGGCAGCGGCGACGACCGGATCGCCGAAGATCTCGCCCCAGGCGGTGAACGGCTTGTTGG
>JAFNFZ010000323.1 GCA_017885485.1 Chloroflexota bacterium | reverse complement strand
CCTCGGGACGTGGTCACCCGAAGCATACTCTACGAAATGCAGAAGACCCGCAGCGACCGTGTGTTTCTTGACATAACCCATCTGGCCCCCCGAGTCATCACCGCCCGGTTTCCTCACATCTACCGCTTCTGCATGGAGCATGGGCTGGATATTACCAAGGGGCTCATACCGGTAGCCCCCGCGGCACACTACATGATGGGTGGGGTCAAGACGGACTCTTGGGGCGAGGCGAGCATCAAGGGCCTCTTTGCTGTTGGAGAAGTGGCCTGCACCGGACTGCATGGTGCCAACCGGCTGGCCAGCAACTCCCTGCTGGAGGTCATGGTCTTCGGCAAGAGGGTGGTGGAAAGGGAGATAGACAAGACCGGCGAAGACGGCCCCGGCATCGGCGAACTGACTTACTGCCATCTTCCGGACCGGGATGGATCAGGGTTGTCACTGGTCGGTTGCACGGCCCTGCAGTCCCTGATGTGGGACAGCGTCGGTATCATTCGCAGCGGAGATACTCTCGACAAGGCCGCGAACTCCATCGCTGCCTGGGAGAAGTGCCTGGAGAAGCCTTCCGATCGCAGCTCGTACGAGCTGAACAGCCTGGTGCTCACCGGTAGGCTGGTAGCCGAGGCTGCCTTGATCAGGAAGGAGAGCCGTGGTGCTCATTACCGGACCGACTATCCGGAGTCGTCGCCGGAGTGGGTGAGGCATATTGTCCTGAAGAGGAGTTGAGCGTTGGACACAGGCTGGAAGCAGAAGGTTGAGGAGATTGTCGATCGGGCCTTGGCGGAGGACTGCGCCTGGGGCGATGTCACCACGCAGGCCCTGATACCTTCCGATGCTGCAGGCAAGGCCTCTATCATCGCCAAATCCCCCGGCGTGCTGGCTGGAGTGGAGGTGGCCCGCCTGGTCTTCCATAGGATTGACCCTTCTCTCAGGTTCCAGGCGCTTCTGCCCGATGGAGCAGGGCTCCATCGGGGAACCGAGATCGCCATGATCGACGGGAGGGTGGTCTGCATCCTGCAGGGTGAGCGGGTAGCCCTCAATTTCCTNNCACCGGGGCTCGCATAGTGGATACCCGCAAGACCACGCCGGGGCTGAGACTGCTGGAGAAATATGCCATCAGGGCCGGCGGTGGTCACAATCACCGCATCCATCTCGGCGATGGCGTCCTGATCAAGGACAACCATCTGGCTGCGCTGCGTTCGCGGGGCACCAACCTGAAGGAAGCGCTTGCTTTGGCCAAGAAGAATGCTCCGCACACGCTCAAGATTGAGGTGGAGGTAACCACAGCTGAAGACGCCGCTGACGCCGCCGACGCCGGGGCGGACATCGTCATGCTGGACAACATGGGTCTGGAGGACATGCGCCGCGCCGTCAGCCTTGTCAAGGGACGGGTGTTGCTTGAAGCATCTGGAGGCATAACTCTGGACAACGTGAGGGCGGTTGCAGAAACAGGGGTTGATCTGATCTCTATCGGTGCCCTGACTCACTCGGTCAGAGCGCTTGACATCAACCTCGAACTGGAAAGCCAGTCCCCCCATCTGTGAGCGCAGTCTGTCAGGACGACAGCTTGCGTCTCACAGCCCCAGGAACTTGATCGCGCCACCGCAGAGGAAGATCGACAGGCCGGCAAATGCGTGCGAGTATCTTTCAAGCTTGCGAAGTGGCAGCTTTGACAGTCCATAGGACGATGTCATAACGACAGCCAGCATGGTTGCCATGGTTACCACTCCGAAGACGGATGCCACTATGGCCACGCCCGCCATGTTGTGCTTCGCTGCGGGGTACATCACCAGAGGGATCAATGGTTCGCAGGGGCCAAATACAAATACTGTGAAGAGTATCCATGGAGTTAAGCTTCGATAGCTTGATATATGAACGTGAGTGTGCTCCTCGGTGTGTTTGTGGGAATGGGAGTGGTCTGCTCCATCATCATGTGGATGGGCATGTTCGTGGCGTTGCCCACGGATCGCCTTGCGTACTCCCCAGACGAAATATGCGAAGCCGAATCCAATGAGCAGCCAGGCAGCGATTTCCCCTCTTGAGGATTCAATTGCCTCCAGTCTGAACACCGCGATTCCCAGAGCTATGCCGGCAAATCCCAGGGCAATGGAACTGAGTACGTGGCCAAGGCCGCATAGGAGCGTAACTACGGCTGTCTTCACGGTGCTCCAATTCCTTGCTCTCGACAGCACTACAAAAGGCAGGTAATGATCTGGCCCAATAAGAGTATGAACTAGCCCCAGACTTGCTGCTGTTCCTGCCAGGATGACGATTTCGTTTGACACAGGCAACTCCTTTGTGAATCTCAGCGTGAGCTACGCTGCCTGGTACGCTTGTATTCCTGTTTCCCTTGCCAATGAATGCAATTGCAACTAGTTGCATTATGGCAGAAAAAGAAGAGACAGTCAACTCTTGCAGCGCAGGCAATGGCCCTGGATGGCCAGGTGTCTTAGATCTGCCCGGAACTTGTACTTCCGGCGCAGGGTATCTTCCAGGGTGGAGAATATGTTCTCATCGATGTCAATCACCCGCTGGCAATTCTGGCACATCAGGTGGTGATGGTGTCCCTTCTCGGCATGATGGTAATAGAGCCTGTCTCCGCCGAGTTCGGTCTCAGTCACCAGATCCAGTCTCTTCAGGAGTTCCAGCGCGCGATAGACAGTGGACTTGTTTATCCAGGGGTACTTCAGACGCACGCGATTATAGATCTCCGGGGCGGCAACATGTCCCTCAGCTTCATGCAGGGCTTCCAGAACCATCATTCGTTGTGGAGTCAGCTTGTATCCCTTGGCCTTCAGGTCTTCGAAACAGCTCATTCCCTCGCCTGCCTACCCCGCTCTCTCCATGATGACCCTCGAACTCTGGAAGTCTATCTCTCTGAGACTTGCCTCGATCTCCTTCTCCTCGCCGAACAGACTCGACAGCCGCAGCTTCTTGCCCTTGATCTCCACTAGGGCCACCGACTCAAGAATCAGTTCCCTTTCACCGTTCTTCTCAAGATATGCTTTCCCCAGACACATGTCATCTCTCCTTCAGGCGCTTCAGGGCCGCAAGCAGGGATTCGTTTGCCTTGTTGATCTGTATCACTGCCTGTGTCATCTCGTCGTGGACTGCCGCTTGGCCGAAGCCTTCCGCCTTCTCAGCCCACTCCGTGAATTCCTCGGCATGTTCTCTGTTGTGTTCTATCCAGTGATCCAGCAGTATCTCAAGCTTGGTCATGTCGTCTTTTGCCATATGCAGCCACCTTAGCTGTGAGCAGTATCGTTCGAACCGATTATAGCACAGGGCAGAGTCGCTGCAGAAAACGCACTTGCGGCCTGGCGTCGCCGTAGATTGACAACGATTCTGCCCTG
>JAFNFZ010000322.1 GCA_017885485.1 Chloroflexota bacterium | reverse complement strand
GGGAATGGCTTGAAAGCTGCAGAGCAGCCGCGGCCAGCGCCAAACTGGTGGGAGTGTTTGACTGTCAGGGGGAACTGGGGGAACAGGTCGCGGATTTCATGTTGAAGAGCGGGGACGACAACCTGATTGCTTGGGCCAAGGAGCGTCCTTCCACCATGGGCCAACCCGATGCGGCCAGACTGAAGCGGGTACGCGCCTGGGCGAAAGAGATGCTGAAGAGCTGCCGCTGAGGAATAGCCTCAGGTCATGCAAGCTGCTGGCCATTGCAGACTTAGAGGCTGGCAGTCTGCACCAGATTGTCCGCAATCACAGTGTCGGAACAACTGTAAAGGGAGGTGTTCGCGATGGAGAAGAAGACGAGTCTGCCAGGCGTCGGAGAAACGGCACCAGATTTCGTGCTGAAGGACCAGGATGGTAAAGACGTCAGATTGTCAGAATCAAGGGGTAAGCGGGTCCTGCTGTCCTTTCACCCCCTGGCTTGGACAGAGGTTTGTGCGAAGCAGATGCAAGCGCTGGAGGACAACAGGGGCATGTTCGAATCCTTGAATGCCATACCTCTAGGGCTAAGCGTCGACACAGTTCCGTCAAAGAAGGCCTGGGCTGATCACCTTGGAATCAAGTCTGTGCGTCTCCTCTCCGATTTCTGGCCACACGGTGAGGTTGCGAAGGCCTACGGGATCTTCAGGGAACAGAACGGTTTCTCCGAGAGAGCGAACATCATCGTGGACAAGAAGGGCAAGATCGCCTTTGTCAAGGTATATGAGATACGGCAACTACCGGACATCGGCGAGATCATGGAGGTTCTGAAGGGGCAGGGGCCACCATGAAGCAAGGCCCACATGCGTCATGTTGGCGGGCTTGCCAAACCAAAGAGGAGTTACTCTTGGGGGGTCGGTATGGTTTCGCCCAGTGGACAACACCTGAATGTGGGCCCTTTGAAGCTGCTTACAAGCGAAAAGTGGTTATCCTGATAGGCACACCTCCTCTAGTTCCTCTGAGTCCTCCTCACGGACTATCTCAAACTCGCCTTCAAAGACATAGGACCCACTGCCATTGTCCATTGTCACGAACCAGCTACGAGGGGTGTTCTCCCCGCTCTCTCTCGGGCCAGTGATTCTGCCCAGTTCGCCCCGATCGCAGATAAGCCATAGTTGCCTCAACATCCGAATCCGTGAGCCGATTTCGGCCCTGCTCTTCCTGTCGCCTCCGGCAGGTAACACCAGAGTCCCATCGCCGCTGACCCACACCGGAACATCGGTGCAACGTCCATTGACAACGATGACCCCGCTCTTGGAGCACCATTTCCCATCACGCAGATCGCGCCGAGGCACCTCTTCATGTTCACTCACAGCCCGCACCTCCTGACCATCTCGAATCCAGCCCCATTTGGAGGGTTTCGGTGAGTTCCCTGGCTATGGAATATCACATACAGATTCACAGTGGAAGTGATTATGTTATAGAAGATACTTCTACATGCGATGGTTGCTAAGCTAAGCTCCCCCGCAACACCACCTGGATTCCCGCTCCCCGTTTTCACGGGGACAAGTTTCGCGGGAATGACACGAGAAAGGTTGGATGCCGCATCAAGTGCGGCATGACATGGTTGAAAGGCACGCGCGACAACCCTCGAGATGGCCACGTCGTCCTTCACGGCGTGAAGGACTCCTCGCCATGATCCAGCGGAGGTGGACCTGACGGCATCTGGGATTGCTTCGTCGCCCGCTTGAGGCAGACTCCTCGCAATGACACAGGGGGGGTGGGGCGCTCTACGTCACTCTTCGAGTTTGAGCAGGGACAGGAAGGCTTCCTGGGGCACCTCCACCGANNCCCTCTTTCTGCTTCTCGAGGAGTTTCCTCTTGCGGGTGACATCGCCACCGTAGCACTTGGCCAGAACGTCCTTCCTTATCGGGGCGATGTCCTCTCTGGCCACGATCCTGCCACCGATGGCCGCCTGAAGGGGGACCTTGAACTGCTGTCTGGGGATGAGCTTTCTGAGCTTGCCCACCAGGACCCTGGCCCTGGCAGCAGCGGCCTCCCGGGTAGCGACGTACGAGAAGGCATCCACGGGATCGCCGTTGACCAGGATATCCACCTTGACCAGATCGCCAGTCCGGTAGCCAGCAAGCTCGTAGTCCATGCTGGCATAGCCCTGGCTGACGCTCTTGAGGCGATCATAGAAGTCGGCAATGATCTCTACCAGGGGGAAATCGTAAGTGAGCACCACCCTCCTCTGATCAGGGTGGTCCATGCCCACCAGCGTGCCCCTCCGGGTGTTGGCCAACTCCATGCAAGGCCCTACGAAGGCAGTTGGGGCAACAATCTGGGCCCGGATCATGGGTTCCTCTATGTGGTCGACCTCCTGGACGCTGGGGAACTTCGAGGGGTTGTCGATCATGAGCACGTCGCCCCCGGTGGTAGCTACCCTGTAAACCACCGAGGGCATGGTGGCGATGAGGTTCTGCTCGTATTCCCGCCGCAGCCTTTCGATGGTGATCTCCATGTGCAGCANNATTGAGCTGGAACTTCTCCAGCGCCGTCTTGAGCTTGTCATAGTCGCCGGTGTCCACCGGGTAGAGCCCGCAGAAGACCATGGGCTGCAGTCGTCTGAAACCGGCGATGAACGGCGTCTCGGGGTGTTCCGGAGAGATAATGGTGTCACCCACACTGACGTCGGCCACCTCCCGAATCATGGCGCTGACGTAGCCCACATCGCCGGCCACCAGCCGCTGACATGGGGTGGGATGGGGACTGAAGTGGCCCACATCCTCCACATCAAAGGTCTTGCCGCTGGACTTGATCACAATCCGATCGCCCGGGGAGATGCTGCCAGAGAAGACGCGAATGTGGGCGATGACGCCCCGATAGGCGTCATAGTGAGAATCGAAGACGAGGCAACTGAGAGGGGCAGCGGTGTCTCCCCTGGGTGGGGGGATGCGGGAGACTATGGCCTCCAGAAGCTCAGGCACGCCGGTGCCTTCCCTGGCGGAGATCAGCAGGGCATCTTCGGTAGGAAGACCGAGCATCTCTTCAAGCTGAAGAAGGCAATCGTCAATCATGGCATTGGGGAGATCGATCTTGTTGATGACGGGGATGATCTCCAGGCCAGCATCAACGGCAAAGTAGGCATTGCCAATGGTCTGGGCCTCGACACCCTGCGAGGCGTCAACCAGCAGGACAGCCCCTTCACAGGCCTTGAGGCTACGGGAGACCTCGTAGTTGAAATCGATGTGCCCCGGGGTGTCAATGAGGTTCAGGATATACTCCCCGCCGCCGGGCGACTTGTAGGGTATTCTGACCGGTTTGGCCTTGATGGTGATGCCCCGCTCGCGCTCCAGGTCCATGCTGTCCAGAACCTGCTCGCTGCCGGATGTCCGGATGACTCCGGTCAGCTCGAGTATGCGGTCGGCGAGGCTGGACTTGCCATGGTCAATGTGGGCAATAATGCAGAAGTTCCGGATGTTCTTCGTTTCGCTCAAATGGCCACATACCTCTTGACCAGGTCCACGGTGTTGACCACGTTGAGCTGTTGGAAGAGGAAGGAGAACTGCTTTTCGAGTGCCTCCCCGATCCCTTCGATGCTGTCTTCGGAGAGACCCCAGAGCTCCTTCTTGAAATCCCCAAAGGCCTTCTTGCGAGTCTTGTAGAGAAACTGCTCCTTCGTCTCGCCGGCCTTCTTCTCGCTGGCATAGCTTCCCAGAAGATGGTTGTTGATGGTGTTCAGAAGCTCTTTGGGGAAATGGGGGCTGTCATAGATGATGTTCTGGAACCCCGTGGCCAGATGCACTTCCGCAGTGCCTGCCTGAGGGAAGAGGGAGAAGGCATCGTCGGGAAGCGTTGAGGCTCCATGCTGTACCGCGCCGGCCATGCCGTATTCCTGGCGGGCCAGACTGGACAGATGCTCCAGGACTTTGAGATCAAGCTCGACTTTGGCAATTGACCCATCGGGCAGAACCACTCCGCCGTGGGTGGTTCCGGTCTGCACACTGATCTTGGAGATACCCTTGACCCCGGCGCCCAGAAGCCTGAGGTAGCCCTTCATGAAGGCCCTGAGGTCATCCACCGTGCTGTTCCTGCTGCCGACCTCCCCGATCTCACCACCGACCGAGACAGGCGTCCCTTCGGGTTCAATGCCGCGTATGAACCGGGTCATCCGGGCAGTGACCAGGGAGTTCTGCTCTTGCTGTTCGTCCAGGCCCGGTTGTGCCAGGTCCACCAGCGTGGAGGCATCCACGTCGATATTAAGGAAACCGGCGCTCACCGACTCCCGGATGAGATCCTCGATGGCCTTCAGCTCCTTTTCCCGCTCGGAAACATACCTGGCGGCGTTGACCTGAAAATGATCGCCCTGGATGAAGACGGGGCCCT
>JAFNFZ010000321.1 GCA_017885485.1 Chloroflexota bacterium | reverse complement strand
GGTTGAGAATAGGATTATAGTCCTAATGCGCCGCTTTTGAAATTCCCCGAGCCCCTCCCAGCGCGGGCAAAACATAACCACAAACATAACCACAAACATAACCATTTCCTATTGACCCCCGAAAACCAGGTTACCTACAATACCACCCATCGTGTCCCACTTCCCCGTCAACTCCCATGCGGTTGCCCACGTCCACAACGCCTAGCGGAGGCTCGGAGTTGACACCCCAGATCGACCTCACATCCCTTTTGCGTCAATTTCAGGCCCTTGACGCCAAGCATCAGGTCATGATCTCCGACCTCATTCAGGCGCTGGCCCAGAAGACCGACACCGTGGTCATTCCTCTCGACCTCCGTCCCTACCTGGCCCCGTGGAAACAACATCTTGCCAATGAGGGCAAGAGCCCCTACACGATCAAGGCCTACTCCTACCACGTATGCAGACTTCTCGACGCCTTCCCATCACCCTCGGCGATCGAGCTCGACACCTTTTTCACCTTCCTGGCACCCCGCGTGAAGTCCGCCACCCTCTTTCAGTACGTCCAGGCTCTTCGAAGCTTCTTCATCTATCTCGCAGAAAGGGGAATCCCATCCGTGCCCGCAGACGCCCTGCCAACCCCGAAGTACGTCGCCACCCGCCGCTCCGCTCCGGCCCCGGAGGATGTCGCCAAGCTCCTCAAGTACCCCAAGCTCAGCCCCAGACTCAGGGCACTGCTCTTCATTCTCGTCGATTCCGGTCCCAGGATCAGCGAAGTGCTGCACTTGCGCCGAGCAGACGTCGATCTGGCCCGCCTCAATATCACCGTCCTTGGCAAAGGTCGCAAGGAGCGCACCATTCCCATATCACAGACCACCGCCCAGGCGATCAGCGACCTGCTCGCCACTCACAACAGCAACTTCGTATTCCCAGGGCGGATGTCACTGTCTTGGCCTGCCCACCGTGCCGGGGCCTCCATCAAGACCGTCTGCAAGCGCGTGGGGATCCCCCGCATCACCCCACACCAGTTCCGGCACTTCTTCGCCACCCAGGCCATCAACGCTGGCGCCAATATCAGGTCAGTCTCGGAGATCCTGGGCCATCAAACACCTTCTATCACCCTGGACGTCTATTGCCACACCAACTCCGAGCTCAACCGCCAGCAGCACGCCGCCCACAGTCCGCTGTCCAGAATGCTCGACAGAAAGGAGGCTGAGTGACCAACAGTAAGACCAACCCCCTTACATATGACGCGCGCGCGCACATTCATGATGATGATGGTATATCTACATCCCCATCCAGGAGATCATCATTATCATCAGACTGCGCTTCCCCCGAACAACTGATCGACGAGCTCACCGACCTCGGCTTCGATAACGCCGCCGCCTTCGTCATCCAGCATGGTGCCGACCGCATCAGTCAGGCCCTGGCCCGAGCCCTGAGCCGCCCGCCGGGCACCATCAAGAACCTGCCCGGGTACATCCGCAGCCTGGTCACCACCAGAGGCCCGATTCCCAAGCCGGAGAAACCCCGCCAGCCACCCAAGCCCGTCGACAGGTATCTCAGCGGCAAGTACGGCCACATAGTCAAGCACTGAAAGGACTGAACATGAATCAGGTCAACCTCACAATCCAGATCAACGCCAGCATCGAGGTGGCCCACCTCGACCAGATAAACGCCTACTTCGCCGGCATGGAGAAGATGCTCAAGGCGCTACCCAACGGCAGCATCGTGAACCTCATCCCCAGCAACGGCAACGGCCACGAATCAGGAAAGGAGGTCACCAGTGCGAACAGTCATCAAGGCCGCCATCCAGAATAACCGCATGGACCTGGCCGCACACGCCATCGTCCTATCCCTCGTCAAGGAGACCATCAACAACCGTGCAGAACCAGACAGAACCAAGAAGAAACCGCGGCGGACAGCCAGGCAATAGGAACGCCGTCAAGCACGGCTTCTACGCCAGGGTGCTCGATGAGACCGAGAAGCTGGAAATGGAGCAGGCCCGCGAGGTCCAGGGCCTCGACGAGGAGATCGCCTTGCTGCGCCTGAAGCTGCGGCAGATCATCACGATGCACCCCGACCGCATCGACCTGCAGCTCGAGGCCGTCACGGTGCTGACCCGCCTCATGCGCACCCGCCATCACATCACGCCGGAGCAGCACGGCGCGCTCAAGGCCGCCATCAAGACCGTCCTCAGGGACGTCGCCGTACCCCTGGGAGTGAAGGTGATCGAGTCGCAGCTATGATCAAGCTCAGACCCTACCAGCTCGACATCGCCCGCGCCGTGACCGACTCGGTGATGAACCGCCGCGGCCTGACCCTCTCCGTGGAGATCGCCCGACAGGGAGGCAAGAACGAGCTCTCCGCCATCATCGAGCTCACCCTGCTCACCGCCCACATGGGCAAAGGCGGCACCATCATCAAGGCATCGCCCACCTTCAAGCCGCAGACTGTGATCTCCATGGAGCGCCTGAAGCAGCGCCTCGACGACTGGGGCTTCGCCCTTTTCTACCGCTCCGAACTGGGCTATATCGTCCATCTGGGGCCGGCCCGCTGCGTCTTCCTCTCCGCCGACGAGTCGGCCAACGTCGTCGGCCACACCGCCGACATCTTGCTGGAGATCGACGAGGCCCAGGACATCAGCAAGGACAAGTACACCAAGGAGTTCCGCCCCATGGGCTCGCCCACCAACTGCACCACCGTGCTCTACGGGACCACCTGGGACGAGACCACCCTCCTGGAGGAAGCCAAGCAGACCAACCTGGAGCTGCAGAAGAAGGACGGCATCCAGAGGCATTTCGCCTATGACTGGCAGGAAGTCGCCCGGCACAATCCCGCCTACGCCCAGTACGTCGAGTCCGAACGCGCCCGGCTGGGAGAAGACCATCCCCTCTTCCGCACCCAGTACGCCCTGCTGCCCATCGCCGGCGGAGGCCGACTGATCAGCAATACCCAGCTCGCCATGCTCATGGGCACTCACCCGCGCCTCACCAGCCCTAACTCAGGCGAAACCCACATCGCCGGACTGGACCTGGCCGGACAGGAGGAGACCACCGACCGCGCCAGCCCTTCACGCGACTCCACCGCCCTCACCATCGCCAGGATGACAGCCAGGCAGGAAGCGCAGATCCTCAATATCTACACCTGGCTGGGCACGCGGCACACCGACCTCTGGCCACAGCTCCTCCATATCCTCAAGCTCTGGCGCTGCCGCCGCCTGGTGGTGGACGCCACCGGCATCGGCGAGCCGACCTACGACTACCTCTACAGGCAACTGGGCCCCCGCGTCATGCCCTTCAAGTTCACCCAGGTCTCCAAGTCCGAGCTTGGTTTCCATCTGCTCACCACCGTCAACCAGGGCAATATCAGACTATGGTCACCTGACGGATCGGCCGAGCACGCCCAGGCCTTCAACCAGCTCCGCCTGGCCCGCTCTCAGTACCGCCCCAGCCAGACCCTCAATTTCTTCGTGGACCCCTCGGACGGCCACGACGACATCCTCATGTCCATCGCCCTCTGCGCCTGGGCCCTGAAGTACCCGCCGAAGATAGCCACAGGAGGCAGTTATGACTAAACAACGCCAGAAACGCCACGTTCCCACCGTAGGGCCATACGGTTTTCGGGAAGACGCCCCCACCCTCAAGGCATACCTCGCCTCCGGTGAGTACTATCGCGTGTACTGCAAGTACTGCCGCCGCTGGCACACGCACAGCCCCTTCGAGGGACACCGCCTCGCCCACTGTGACGACCCCGACAGCCCCTACGCCCCCACTGGCTACAACCTGGTCTACGCCGGCGAATTCACCCTCGCCGTCTGGAGGAGGTTCAGCGATGTCCAAAGCTGACGAAACCCTGCCCGGCATGCTGAATACCCTCGACCAGGCGCGCATGACCCGCTACAAGCGCTATCTCGATCTCTACGCCGGCAACCAGTGGCCTTACACCGACCCGCGCCGCCGCCAGCTGACCTTCAACTACATCAAGGCCTTCATCGACAAGACCACCAGCTACCTCATGGCCAATATGAGCTACAGCATCAATCCGCCTCAGGAGGACCGCACCGAGGCCGCGGCCAAAGCCGAAGCTGCCCTGCGGCAGGTCTATCTGGACAACAGCCTGGACATCCTGGACCTGGACACCGAGGTGGACTGCGCCATCCTGGGCGACGCTTGCTACAAGGTCACCTGGGACACCGCCCGTGAGAGAGTCCGCATCACCGCGCCCGATCCCCAGGGACTCTGGGCCTGGACCCGCGGAGACGACCCCCAGGACATCACCCGCATCGTCACCCGCTACCAGCTGCAGGCGAACGACCTCCACCTGCTCCACAGCTTCCAGTCCGAAGGCCCTCAGACGGTCATCGAGGACTGGACGGACGACACCTTCACCCTGTTCATCGCCAACCAGGCCATGACCCACATCGCCAACCCCTACGGCCTCATCCCCTTCGTCCTCTTCCCCAATCTGAAGAAGCCCAAGGAGATCTGGGGCGTCTCCGACATCGAGCCCATGATCTTCCCCCAGCAGGAGCTCAACCGGGCCTTCTCCCAGCTGTCCAGGATCCTCGAAGTCTCCGGCAACCCCATCGCCGTTCTGGAGAATGTCGAGGAATCGAAGGACATCGCCGTCGAGCCGGGTGCCCTGTGGAACCTGCCGCCCGATTCCCGCGCCTATATTCTCGACCTGCTTCAGGGAGGCGGAGTCAGGCTGCACACCGACTACATCGGACTGGTCTACCGCGCCCTGCACGACATATCAGAAACCCCACGGGCCGCCTTCGGAGACACCAACCGCGACCTCTCCGGGACCGCCCTGCAGATCGAGATGCACTCCCTCATCCAGAAGGTGAAGCGCAAGCGCCTCATCCGCAGCGCCGCCTACCGCAAGCGCAATGCCATCGTCCTGGCCATGCTCCACCGCTTCACGGGACTGGACATCGAGGGGCTGGAGCCCGAGATCATCTTCGGCGAGATGCTGCCCGAGGACAGGGACAAGCAGTCCAAGACCCAGGCCCAACTGGTCACCGCCGGCCTCAGGTCCCGCCGCGGGGCCATGAACGACCTGGGCGTCCTCGACCCCGAAGCCGAGTTCGCCGAGTGGCTGGAGGAGACTGAGATGATCGTCCAGGCCTACCCCAACGCCAGGCTGGACATCCGCCCGCCGTCAGCGCCCAGGGATATATCACCAGAAAAGGAGGACTAGCCCATGTCAGACGAACCCACCGCCACCATAGATCCTTCACAGTGTGAAGGACCCGAAGCAGCCCCCGACACCCAGGAGCCGGCATCCACTCCCACCCGGACAAGGGAAGGAACCCCGGGGGGCCCGCGGACAACGAGTGGCTTGCGGACAGCCTCACCGTGTCCTGACCACGATTTTCAATCTCAAGTTCCAGGCGGTAGCCGCCAACGCCGAACAACGGCATCAGGCTCGAGCGCATGCCGAGTGAAAGGACCCGCCCGCGCACCAGGTGATGGTAGGTTCCCTTGCGCTCAATCCGGTCGGGATGCCACGTTCCTC
>JAFNFZ010000320.1 GCA_017885485.1 Chloroflexota bacterium | reverse complement strand
TACGCCAATTCTCTTCATAAGGCGATCGCTATTCGCTTGCTCCGGTTCCAAGCACGGACAGACAAGAGTCCATCGCAGGAACTGCTTGTTGCCTAATCTATCACTTTCCGACTATCTAGTAAACCTGAGGCTTGAGCCAGGCAGTCACAACAAAGCACAAGGCTGTGGTTCCCGGGCCTGAATTGACGAGAGTCCGATTACGCACATATACTGGCTAGCAGCGTTATGCTCAACGGAATGCAGTGTGATAGCCCATTGAAGACTACGGAGGTTTCACAGTGAGAAGGTTCGAAGGAAAGGTGGCACTGGTAACCGGGGGAAGTTCGGGTATCGGCCGTGCTACCGCTGTGGCCTTCGCCAGAGAAGGGGCAAAGGTGGTCGTTGCCGACGTAGTAGAAGATGGCGGGAACGAAACGGTGCAAATGATCAACCAGGCGGGCGCTGAAGCCTTTTTCGTCAAGACTGATGTAACCCGAGCAGTCGAGGTGGAAGCCATGGTCAGAAAGGCCGTCGATGCCTATGGCCGACTCGACTGCGCCTTCAACAATGCCGGCATCGGTGGAGAGATAGCTTCTATTGACAACAGCAGAGAAGAGACCTGGGATCGTGTCATGGCCATAAACCTCAAAGGTGTCTGGCTCTGCATGAAATACGAGGTCCCGTACATGCTTAGTCAGGGCAGCGGGGCTATCGTCAACACAGCGTCAGTGGCAGGATTGATCGGCTTCCCGGCCCAGTCGGCCTATGTGGCCAGCAAACATGGAGTCATCGGCCTGACCAAGTCAGCAGCACTGGACTGTGCCAGATCTGGCATTCGGGTCAACGCCATCTGCCCGGGGGTCATTCGCACCCCCATGATTGGCCGCCGTCTGGAGACCAAGCCACAGAGAGAGGCAGGCTATATAGCCATGGAGCCAATCGGCCGCCTGGGTGAACCTGAAGAAATCGCCGAAGCTGTGGTATGGCTCTGTTCAGATGCGGCCTCGTTCGTTACCGGCCATCCGATGGCTGTCGACGGTGGCCTGGTGGCACGGTAGCGGCGGCTGAAGCAGGGAAACGGCTATGGGGATGACTGGGACTTCGCCCGCCCCTTGACCAGGCGGTCGATTTCCACGAGGACGTCACGCACCTCTGGCATTCTGGAGAATACCTCAAATCCGTGTCTTGCTTTCCTTCGCCAGTTGGGGTACTCCTCATCCGTGCCAGGGCGATTCTGCGGCTCTGTGTCAAGCCAGAGATCCTCCAGGTTCACCAGAACAACTTTGGCTGCACTGGCAGCCAGGAACTTCAAGCAAGACGTCATGACAGAGTAGACATCTTCCGTTTGACTGTCTTCTAGCCATCCGTTAACACGCAGAAGATGCACCAGAGCCCGTTCAAGCGCCTGACGGTCTTCCTGTTCAGCCCGCTCACCAGCCTCGTCCAAGAGATTGAGCGAAAGTCGATCCTTAATATCCAAACCTTGCCAGAAGGCTGAGAACGGCGGCATGTCATGTGTGTTGAGGCTCGCCACATCATTGGGCAGTATCGTTCGAAGCGGAGCATTTGGGTCGGGGGTGAGCTCATACTGGACGACGTACATGCCTTGGATATTGCGCCTTGACATCATTTCATTGACGCAGGACGGCACGGTCCCCAGATTCTCCCCCACAATCCGGCACCTGTGCCGGTGAGATTCAAGGTTCACGACGGCACACAGCTCATCAGCAGGATAGAGGACGTACACGCCGTCAGTCGGTTCCAGACCCTCCGGAATCCAGAACAGCCGATGCAGACTCATCACATGATCGATGCGGAGAAAACCTGCATGTTGCATATGGTTGTCCAGGTAGTCTATGACGTACCGATAGCCCTTTTCCCTAATCTCCTCGGGGTGGAGAGGCGGGAAACGCCAGTTCTGCCCTGCGCTATACAGAGTATCTGGCGGCGCCCCCGCAGAGGCGCCCACGACAAACAGGTCACGTTCTCTCCAGACATCATAGCCATCAGCTCGAACACCGAGAGGTAGGTCAATATACAATCCCGAGCCCTTCTCACAAGCCTTCTCGGAAAGTTCGTGCAACTGCTGATGGGCCAGCCACTGGACATAGGCATGGTAGCGTTTGGTTTCCTCATCGTAGTCGTCACAGCTCAAAGCTCCATCACGCAGCGGCTGTGGCCACTCCCACCACGGGCTACCTCGACGCTCACAGGCGGCACGAAAACAGGCATAGTCATCAAGTCGACTGTTCGATTCCACGAAGCTGCTGAAATCTGCAAACCGATCGCCAGCATCCCGATAGAAGCACCTGGCCAGCTCATGGAGGACTCTGCGCTTCAAGGTCATCTGACGTTTGTAGTCAACCAGAGGAAGAGAGCGCAATGCTTCCAGTTCTTCGGTGAAACGGGGCGATTCGACCAGAGCCCGTGCCGGATCGCACTTCTGGAGCTCCGGAGCTCTGGTTATGTCAACATAGAACTCATTCCAGAACAGGCGGCTCAGTGGAGCATAGGGGCTCTGGCCTGCGGCTTCGTCGAAGCTGGAGGCGAGAAGGGGCAGGGTACCTGCCACGCTTCCACCCAATCCCGAAATCCAGGTGATGAGCGCTTCGAGGTCAGAGAAATCACCACTTCCCCAACTGCGTCGTGAATGGAGAGCATACAGCGGAAGGAACACCCCCCAGACTCTGTCCACCGAACTCTCGGGAGGCGGGTATGCCTGCGGTGGAGCACTTATCAGCATAGCCTCAGACAGCCTCTCTGGTGTCTCCAATACCAGGCGATGATAGCCCCAGGGGAGTGAAAATGGGACAGATAGTCTCTTGGCCGCATAGCGCCTTGAGAACGGTGGTGTGCAGAGCTGGCCCTGCAAACTGGCTGAGATACCTGCGTCGCAGGTAGTCGAGGTGTGTGGTGAGCGCTATGCGGCCAAGAGACTATCTTCGACTACCTGCGACGCGGGTATCTCAGCTAAGTTGCAGGGCCAGCTCTGCACACCGCCGCTCTCGAGTCTCACATGGAAAACCGCAGACTCCGTGGCTCGATCCACGGGGAGATGCAGGTCTAACGCAGCAGGCTGGCCATCCCATACCAGCACAACAGGTTCCAGGTATCGTTTCCAGATAGCCTGGCGACGCTCGTTCAAGGCAGAAAAGATGTCGTCTAGTTTCTGAACAGGGGCCCCCAAGACCTCAAGCACCCGCAAAATGGCCTCTGGGGAGGCCTGTTTCCTGTTGTTGGCTATGTCGCAGTAGGCTGTTTCGACACCGTACGCATGGGCCAACTCCTGAAGCTGCGGAAGGAAATAGGATATGCTCATCCCATAGCTCTCAATCCTTCGTCCGACTACTGCTTACTGTCTGACAAAGACTGCCCAGAGCAACAGAACGATGAGCAGCAGGAAAACAAAGGATTCGATCAGCAAGAAGACAAGCAGCGTCCTGGGAGGCCTGGTGCGCACCCAGGCTACCAGTGACTTCCATTTGCCGGCAAATGTCCTCATCTCGACTGTCATCTGGCTATTGTACCATCGGTCCGAGTTGATATCACCCTATTTGGTCGGTTGGGCCTGCGATCTAGGCCTGCGATCTGGCTAAGGCAGTGGCGACAAGATTTTCTATTTGCCTTCCGAAACCTTCAAGTGTTAGAATTCTGACTCAGGAGGTGCGCCACGGCCAGACTATCCGAAGAAGCCAAGAAGATCATCACTGCAGTTCAACCGGCCTTCGTGGCCACAGCAAGCAGGAATGGCAAGCCAAATGTCTCCCCAAAAGGTTCTCTTCGTGTACTGGATGATGAGCACATTGCGTTTGCGGAGATAGCCTCTCCCAACACCCTGGCCAATCTCAAGGAAAACCCCCTAGTCACAGTGATAGTGTTCGACCCAGCAACTTGGGGAGGATGCAGAATCAGAGGGAAGGCAGAGATACTCGAATCCGGCGATCTACTCGAGTCCTTCAAGTCCCAATTCGCTCCACTCAAAATGAAGGTCCATTTCGCCATCAAGATAGCCATCGAAGATGTGACCATCATGCCCCCGATGAAGACAGGTCAAAAAGGATAGGCACCGATGGATTTCCGGTTCTCTGAACAAGAAGAAAAAATCCGGAAAGAGGTCAGGGAGTTCTGCCAGCAGGAACCACCGGAGAATTTCCCGTGCGAGATTGAGGACGAGGGGTATGGCTTCGGGGGATGGTCCTGTGCTTTCACCAAGAGACTAGGCGAGAAGGGCTGGCTATCAATAGCGTGGCCAAAGGAGTATGGGGGCATGGGCGGCTCCATAATGGAGCGTTTTGTGGCTGCCGAGGAACTGGCATATCACAGGGCACCGCAGTATGGTCATTTGTTCGGTGATGCCGTAGGCACAGGGGTTCTGCGCTATGGCACCGAGGAGCAGAAGCAGGAATTCCTCCCACGGATGGCAAGGGCAGAGATACTCTTTTCCACGGGGCTGAGCGAACCGGGGGCAGGATCTGATCTACTGAACACGTCCACCCGAGCAGTGAAAGACGGGGACTACTATGTCATCAACGGACAGAAGATCTGGCCCACCGGGGCTCACCTAGCGGAGTGGTGTCTGCTGCTGGCCAGAACAGACCCCGATGCACCCAAATCCAGGGGCCTTAGTACTTTCCTGGTGGACGTTAGAAGTCCGGGGGTAACGGTGAACCCGATTGTCGATATGGCCGGGGCCAACTCCTTCACCGAGATATTTCTGGAGGACGTTCGCGTTCACAAGAAATACCTCCTTGGTCAGGAGAACCGAGGACTCCCCCTCGTTTTTGAAGCTCTCGAAGGGGACAGATTCTGGGGCAGATGCCTGAGGCACGCGGGAAGCAAGAGAGACCTGGAAGAGCTTGTCGAATTCGTCAATGAGGCCAAATACGATGGCCACAGGTTAAGAGACAATCAGGTGATCAGAGACACACTGGCTGAACTGGCTGTGGAACTCGAAGTAAGCCGCATGATTAACTACAAGGCCGCGTGGTTGCTGAACAAGGGAGCCAGCATAAGCTGGGAGTCTTCGGTGGTCAAAGTCGTAGCTGACGAACTTGGGCAGCGAATTGCCAACGCAGGTCTGGAGATCATGGGGCCAGAGATACAGATCAATGACAACTCCAAGTGGGCCCGCCTGAACAAGAGATTCTTGTTCCTCTACACATTCAACAGGGGCATCAGCCTGGCCGGTGGTACTTCAGAAATACAGAGAAACGCCATAGCCCTCAGAGGCTTGGGGTTACCCAGAGCCTAGAAGGGAAGAAGGACAGAAGTATGGACTTTTCCTTCACCGAAGAGCAAGAGATGCTACGCAAGATAGCCCGCGATTTCCTGGCCACCGAGTGCCCCAAGGATCTGGTCAGGAAGATGGTCAGGGACGAGAAGGGGTATGCCCCTGACCTATGGAACAAGATTGCAGAACTGGGGTGGACAGGGCTCATTATCCCGGAGCAGTACGGAGGGATAGGCGGCAGCTTCCTTGATGCTGTGGCCCTGGTAGAGGAGATGGGAAGGGCCTGCCTGCCGGGACCATTCCACTCATCTCTGACAGGCACCCTGGCCATACTCGAAATGGGCAGCTTTCGTCAACAGGAAGAGCTGCTGCCCAGAATAGCCTCAGGGAAGCTGATCCTGACCACCGCTTTCAGCGAACCGGGCGTCGGCTACGAGCTGGATCATCTTCAGTGCCAGGCCAGCGTAGAGGGGAACGAATACGTCATCAACGGGACCAAGCTCTTTGTCGAACACGCGCATGTAGCAGACCTGATACTCTGTGCAGCCAGAAGCAGACACGACGCTAGGCAGGAAGGTGTCGACCTGTTCCTCGTGGACGCCAAGGCTCCGAGCGTCGGTTGCACACTGATTGACNNTGCTGGAAACCGCCACCGTGCTTAAGTGTGCCGAGATGCTGGGTGGGGCACAGCAGGTACTCGACATGACCGTCACCTATGTCAAGGAAAGGGTCCAGTTTGACCACCCCATCGGCAGCCTTCAGGCAATACAGCATCACTGTGCCAACATGATGATTGACCTGGAAGGGATGAGGTACATTACCTATCTGGCAGCGTGGAAGGCCAGCGAGAATCTGCCGTTCAGCAAAGAGGCTGCCATGGCCAAGGCATGGAGCAGCGAGGCCTACAGAAGGATCTGTGACCTGGCCCACCAGTGCCACGGAGCCATCGGCTTCTGCGAAGACCATGATCTCCCACTGTATTCCAAACGAGCCAAGACATTCGAATTTGCACTTGGTGGCGCTCAATACCAGCGACGGTTTGTAGCTAAAGAGATCGGTCTGTAGATCAAACGAAGTCAGTTCGCGCTGCTTTCACACAGGCAGTGGATACAAGCGAGAAACTCGGAAAGGAGAGCGGAGTATGGCAAAGAAGCAAGTCCCCATAATAGAAGGCCTGTTCACCTGGCCTTCCGACAAGCCACAGCTTGTGGCAAGTAAGTGCAAGAAGTGTGGAGCATACTTCTTCCCCAAGATCCCCTACTGCGGCAATCCCGACTGCACCAAGGACAAGGCAAACATGGAAGCCATGCCCCTGAGCAATACGGGCAAAATGTACACCTTCACCATTCATACGGCACAGCCGGCTCATCCGTTCAGGATGGAGCCGTTCAAGCCCTACGGGGTGGCCATGGTTGANNGTAGGCAAGCTCTACGAGGACGCTGAGAACGAGTACATCACCTGGATGTGGAAGCCGGTGGAGAAATAGGAGACTATGACGATGAAAGCTATGCGTGAAGTCGCTATCGTAGGCATCGGCCAGCATCCGTGGGGGCAGTTCCCCGAGAAATCAATGCAGGAAATGGGCGTTGAGTGCACCATCGAGGCACTCAAGGACGCCAACATGTCCTGGCGGGACATCCAGAGCGCGGCCTACGGCGCCTACATGTGGATCGCGGACCGCGGCGGCGTCCCCTCACTGCTCATGGGCACGTCCATCGCCCGCATGATGGGCGAGACCGGCATCCCGATGGTGAACTGCGTGAACGCCTGCGCCTCAGGCCAGGCCATACTGCGGGAGGCGGTCCTGGCGGTCGCTTCGGGATACGTCGACACTGCCATCGCCATCGCCGCCGACAAGTCGGCCGGCGGTTTCTTCCGTCCCCAGCTCCGCGACCCCAGCCCGTCCAAGTTCGACAGGGGAGCCGAGAACGACACCGACTACATCCGCTTCTGCATGACTGGCGAGACCAACCCCGCCTACTGGGCGATGGAACTCAGACGCCGCATGTACGACGTCGGCACCACCGATGAAGTGCTGGCCATGGCCAAGCACATGACATCCGAGGGCGCTGTGAACAACCCCTACGCGCGATATCGCAAGGTGTTCACCATGGAGGAAATTCAGGCCTCCAAGTACATCGCTGATCCCCTCCGCCTGTTCGAGATCTGCGCCACCTCCGACGGTTCAGCCGCTGTTATCGTCACTACTCTGGACAACGCCAAGAAGCACAACAAGAAGCCGCTCCTGGTCAAAGCCATCACCATTGGCACCCCCACATTTGGCGACCCGACTATCCGCCTGACCTTCTGCTCGGCATACCCACGTCCGGGCGTGCCCGACCTCTCCGAGTCCCGCAATGCGATCAAAGCCATCTACAGGATGTCCGGCCTTCAGCCGGCAGACATCGACATCATCGAACTTCCGGACAACTCCTCCTGGCACTACCTGGTTTATCTGGAGTGTATCCTGGGCCTCAAAGCCGGCGAAGCCGACAAGATGCTCATGTCCGGCAAGGTCCACCCCATCACTGGCGAACTTCCGGTCTGCTCCGGCGGTGGCGTGGCTGCCCAGGGCGAGGCCGTGGTGGCCCAGGGGCTGTCCCAGGTCTGCCAGCTTGTCCGCCAGATGCGCGGCGAAGCAGGGGACGGCCAGGTCAAGAAGACCAAGCTGGTCAACGGACTGGCCCAGACGTACGGCTACGCCGGCAATAACGCCGCCTGCATCCTNNGAAGAACTGAAGGCGTACATCGGCAAGAAGGGCAACCCGACCAGGTTTGAGATCGATAGAACCATGATCCGCCGCTACTGTGAGGCTATCGGAGACACCAGCCCCAAGTGGGAGAATCGAATGCCGCCCGGCATGCTGGCCTGCGCCATGCTCATGGGCGAGGGAGTCATGACACCGCCGTGGCCATATCCGGGCATAGTCGATGCCGGCCTGGAGCTGGAGTACTTCAAGCCCATCCTCGCCGGTGACACCATCAGCGTTGTCAATGAATGGTATGGAGTGGAGGACAAGACCACCGAGAAGCGGAAGATGATCCTCTTCTCCATGAAATCGACAACCACCAATCAGAAGGGTGAGGTGGTGGCAACCGCGATTGGCAGGGTGATGAATCTGGGCTAG
>JAFNFZ010000319.1 GCA_017885485.1 Chloroflexota bacterium | reverse complement strand
CTGTCCAGTATTGTGGGCTATACTGTACGATATCAAGAACCGCAAGCTTCGAGCTGGCGTTCAGTCTGGTGTAGGCCCATCGTGATTGGTGTCTCTGTCCGAAGGGCAAGACCAGAACCTTGGAACAAGCCTTTGGTCTCGCAACTGGGACTCATCGGGGGGTGCAACTGTTGGGGCTAGGTGACCTACTCACCACTGGACAAATACCGGGGTGTCTGCCGTTCCATGCGTATGCATCGAGAAAGTGAGACAGATCGTTGCGCAGAAGTGGTCATGGGCATCGAGAGACATGCCTATTGGTGGGCTCCACTCTCTCCGAATGAATCCGCCATCCTCAAAGCTGTCTGAGCTATGACATTGCCTGGGTACTCTCGAAGAGCCCTTTCATAGTACTCTCTGCTACGTTGCCCGTGACCGGTCTGGGCAAAGCAGAAGGCAATGTTGACAAGCGCCATCTCGCGGTACGACATGGCACTAGAACTCCCTAGGAGCAAATAGCGCGACTTGTCGAGCCAAACATGCCTCGAAAAGAAGTCATAGCTATCCTTGAAGAATGGGATTGCATCCTGGAAATGCCCTGACTTGACGGCGTTCATTCCTCTCCAGTGAGATTTGGCGACGACTCTCCTGATTCCAATCGAGTAGCCTAGGTACACGGCAATCCCAACCAGGAAGGCGATATCAAAGGACCAATCAGTTCCGGCTAGGAGTGCGGCAACTATCAAACCAGCTAGGATAGCTTGGAATATCAGTGAGGGCCAGGCATAACGGTGTATTATCGGTGCTCTGCTCATGAGCTCACCTTCCCCGGCAGGCGCGACGCCATGCTTTGTGTTGGGACAATGCCCGAACGAATCTTATGGTGGAGTCGTGGGCGATGTCAAGCGTGGGCATGAAGAGCCGTAGTGGCGGGAGGATACTGGAGTGGGCTGGTGCTCGCAGACTCTGCGCGAGCGCGTGATGGCTGGCCAAGATCGGGATGTCTACCCTTCCATGCGTACGCATCACAAAAGGGCTGAGAGCCTCGACCGTGGCATCTAGACCATTTTCAGCAGGTAGATGCTGCCATAGTCAGCCGAATTCAAGCCACATATGGCGAGCGTTGTTCCATCAGGTGACCAACTGAGGTTAACCTCTTTGATCGAGTTGTTGGTTAGCCTGACCACATTGCTGCCATCGCTGTTCATCACATACACTTCATAGGACTTGTAGCTCCAGTAGTTGCCGGTGGATATGAAGGCGATTCTGCTGCCATCCGGCGACCAGACTGGGCAAGAGTCATCATCTGTGTCGTCGGTGAGTCTGACAACGCCGCTGCCGGCGGCATTCATCACGTAGATTTCGTTATCCCCATCGCGATCAGAACTGAAGGCTATCCTGTCACCATCTGGTGACCAGGCAGGTTGGAAGTCATTCACGTTGTCAGGGCTCAGTCTGGTCACGTCGGTTCCATCGACGTCTGAAAGCAGTATTTGCCAATAAGTGATGCCGTCAGATTCTGAAGTCAGGATCTTGCTGAAAAGAATCTTGGTCCCATCTGGAGAATACGAAGGCCAGTCGCTGGCCCTGCCGCCAGATCCCGGCTCTTCGGGTATCACGAATTGGAGATTGCCTCCGTAGACTCCGATGATGCCGATCCCTCCTTCGCTTGTAGAGAAGACGATTTCATCGCCGCTGGGCGACCACGACAGACATCTTGAGTCGAGATTGGCCAGCTGGCGGCGACTGCTGCCGTCGGCATGCATCACGAATATGCCCCAGGCGATCCAAACCCACGGTCCGCCGACTTCGTCAGAGGTGTCGAGGACACCTGACCAGTAGGCGATCTGACTTCCGTCCGGAGACCATGCGGGGCGAAAGTCAACCGTTTGACTGCTACGGGTCAGTTTGACGAATCGGGCGTCACCGGCGCACGCTGTGCCCAACACGGAAATCACCATCAGGACCAAGCATAGCCAGTAGATGGCTTTCAGTCGCATCGCCGTGCCTCCTCTGACGGGATAGAGGTATCGCTGACCATTGCACCCATGATATATCACAGACGCCAAACGTATGCAAGTCAAAGCGTACTGAGCGTGGTGTCACTCGCCTATCAGCCACTGACCTGCCTTGAGTGGTAGTGGTGATTCGCGATAGGCCCTGGGTGGGTGTCAGGGGCACCCACGAAACGATACAGGTGGTGAGTGCGCTGGGACGGGTCACCACTGGACGAACATCGGCATATCGTCTTTGTTGCACCTACGAATACCCATCTGACATCCCAGTAATCTGCCTCTTGCCTCAAGCCACAATGCAGAACAGCAAACCGACCTAACCGGACTCCCTGCAATACATAAGGCGGTTCTCAAGTCTCGTCTGAAGCCATACCGGGCACGACTCAGCCGATCACAGGGCTTCCACTCTCCTTTTGGTGACACACGTCGACCTATGCGCCACCCACTGTCTTTCACTTAGCTCCAATCCAAAATCTTAGGAAATGCGCTCTCCATTCGTCTTCGATCGGATGAACCTCGTCCTCCGTCACAAGGTAAAACTGCCAGTCTGAGACCACCCTCCGTGCGTACACATACTGACTGCAGGAAGGGCATTTCTTCTTCTTCCGAGTTGGAGCACTCTCAAACTGGATGCCGCAGTACGGACACTTGCAGTCAGAAATCGGTATGCGCGTCACGACGATTCAACTCCTCGCATTGGAGCTGTCAGGCAGAATCCAGACAACAAACGTATGACTGAATGAACGCTGGGATGTCTGCCGTTCCATGCGTACGGATCAAGAGCTGGATAAGGCATCCGTGTGGTGCACGCGCCGCCGCCGCACGCTATTCGCGACTCGTTCATGTCACCGGCACCTCTCCTGGTTGAACTGCCTCGGCGAGGAGAGGTATGTGCCGGTTGGCTGATTCGATCCCAAGAGGAGAGAAGTTGAACGACGTAAACTCATCAGGAAAGCTTGCGGGAATCTGCACGGTCACCTTTATCTGCATGGTTTCACCCGGCTTCAGCGTGACAGTACCGTTGGGCTCATAACTGAACAAGCTGGAGAACATGAACAAGTGCTTTGTTCCCCACTCGGTGGTATAGCCCTTGCCGTACTGTATTCCCACTTCTGGGTCAAAACGCAAATCCGCCTCAGTGGTCTCAGGGTCGTAGGACACGAAGCGGGCAAGCATGGTTGCAGTCCATGTCTCACCACGGCTGAAGAGGAATTGCGGCGGTGGTTCGGCCCAAGTCAACTCAATGTAGCCCAGGATCCCATATTGGGTGGCAATCTGAGGGTCCCGTATATCAGAAGACACCAGAAGGTTGATGCCTACACCCTCTGCGGGAGTCTGGGCTGAAGGCGATAGAAGGACATACAGTGCAACGCCGACTAGGACCATCACCAGAACCACAAGCACTGCAAGGAGCTTTCTGACCGATTGCTTGCCTGAGCCGCGTTCGGCGGGATTCACAGATGTCTCCTTCGGTTTTGGCTCATGATCTGTCGCATGACCTTCTAGGATACTGTCCCATATTATAGCACGCGTGCCAGGTCCAAGCTAGACGCTCGAATGCATACCGGAATGTCAGTGTGAACGTAGAGGCGCTACGCCGAATGGAGCGTCTTCCAGACTGGTGGCAAATGATCTGTCAGCTTCTACTGCACGCTTGCCAAGTTCTGCAAGCAGACATAAACATGGTGGGCAGTACTGGACGAAAGACAGAACTCCAACCTTCGAACTGGCCTTTGGTCTGGCGTAGCCTTATCACAACTGGTCTTGACTAATGTGACTGTGGTGTTACGCTTTGAAGTTGCACTTGACAATCAACTCAATATCACCTAGGCTCAGGCCGAATCGGTCGGGGGTACTCACTTGACATTCGGGGAACGATTGAGGGAACTGCGAAATCACAAAGGCCTGACTCAGGAGCAGCTGGCTGATAGGGTAGGTGTCAGCTTCACATACGTCAGCAAACTCGAGACTGGTGCATTGCCTCCCCCTAGGGAGAAGACGATTGTGGCTTTAGCCACGGCTCTAGATGGAGAACTGGATGAGTTGTTTGCTCTGGCCGGCAAGATACCGCATGAGTTACTGCGCAAAGTGGATGCCCAAACCATGAGAATGCTGCGATCCCTTGATGATGAGCAGAAGGCGCACAAGCGTGGCTCAAAGATGCGTCGGCGGCCAATTGGTGATTCGCCAGCATCGGGCCCCGATGGCTCTGGCCATGAGGAGGTCTCTGGTTATGCGTCAGAGACCTTTCAGGCGCTTGTCGAGAACTCCCTGGATGGCATTGTCATACTCGGCCCTAAGCTGGAAGTCGTGTATCAGAACCAGGCCACCGAAGGTATTCTGGGCTACAAGATGGGGGACCTTGTTGGTGAGGATGTGCTTGGGCTCATTCATCCGGACGACATGCGCAAGACAGCTCATAGGCTGAGCGCGGTAGCGCAGACTCCAGGTGACTGTGATCGGGCACACCTACGTGTGAAGCACAAAGATGGCACATGGCATGCCATCGACGTCTGGGCCAACAACCTGCTAGATACCCCAGCCGTAAATGGCATCATCATATGCTTCCGCGACATCAGCGGCAGCCTGGGCAAGGAAGGAGCGCGCGCTGAGCAAACGGCCACTTTGCTCACGGCGAAGGAGTACCACCTGACGGACACTGAGTTGAGCATACTTGCACTGCTCACAAAGGGACACGGCAATGCCAGGATAGCGGAGCAACTGGTAATAAGCCCATCCACAGTGAGATTCCACATCACCAACATACTCCGCAAGCTGGAGGCTGCGAACCGCACCGAAGCAGCGGCCCTAGCTGTACGTCGACACCTGGTCAGTTGACTGGATGGCGCCAAAACCAGCTATTCGTCCAGTCATCTGTCCCCCCCAGAGTCCAGTTGCCATCCAAGGATTCTGTAATACTATTCTTAGCATAGCGTGGGGGATGGCCTAGCTCATCTCCTTATAGAACCGCGGGCTTAGACTGCAACGCAAGCAGGTTTGGCATCTTGTGCCATATTCACTCGGCAAGAGCCTGTCCAGTTTCGGTTGGACAGAGCCCGGGGCCTCTATTTGAAAGGCGATTTGCGGGCAACCCACATGACGGGGGATGATCTCCTTCATTTGCGCTCGCGAAGGAGCGTAATTGGAAGCATATTTGCCGGTCAACTAGAGAGGAGGAAGGCATGAGCAAAGATGAAAGGTATGATGTTGTTATCGTAGGTGGGGGCCACAACGGCATGACCACTGCGGCTTATCTGGCCAAGTGCAGGCTGAGTGTCTGCGTGTTGGAGGAGAGGACGGAGTCCGGCGGCCCATGCGAGACGGTGGAGCCCANNGGCTTCGAGCAACTGGAGTTGTGGAAGTACGGCTTCCGCATGTCTTGGACTCCATTCGATCTGATGAAGTCCATGGGCGGCCTGGGGCAGCCAACCTCCGCCGGGATCGAGGCGCCCCATCCAAAGGACATGGAGGGGTTCGCCAAGCTGAGCGGCCTTGCTAGCCCGACACCTTTCATCCAGGAGTTGCTCCGGGCCACTTTCTGGTGCCCGCCGCATCCCCCTGAAGTGGAGGTTACAGACGACAATGTGCCTTACATGCAGGTGTACAAGGAGCGCCAGCCGGACGTGTGGACCCCGGAGCTGCGCGAGATGACCATGTTTGACCTGGCGGATGAGCACCTGCAGACCGAGTCGGTCAAGACCATGCTGGCATTCGCCGCTTGGGCCTCAGGGGCGGCTGGCCACTGGGAGGGGGTGGCTATCCCTTCTTACCTTTCTGTCGTACTCCTCCTCATACCGGGGAAAATGAGCGTTCCCCGCGGTGGCCTGCACGGCTATTTCCATGCTATCCATCGTGCTGCTGTAGCCCATGGCGCTGTGGTGCGCACCTGCTGCCCCGTCGATGAGATCCTCATCCAGGATGGCCGGGCCGTGGGGGTGCGACTGAGGGAAAACGCCGCCTCGGGCTCGAAGAGAATATGGGCCAACAAGGCCGTCATTGCCGCTGTGGACTATAAGCAGACTTTCCTGCAGTTGATCGGCAAGCAGCACCTGGACTCCGGCTTCATCCAGCGGATAAAGGATATCAGCCTCAAGGGAGGGAGCCTGTACGTATCCACGCTGCACACCCACAAGCCCCTCCGCTGGCGTGCCAAATTCAAAGCGATGGACGAAGTGGGCATAGGCCCAAATAGGATTCCCTGTGGTGCCGTCTACCCCGCAGATTCGCGACAGATCTACTACGAGAA
>JAFNFZ010000318.1 GCA_017885485.1 Chloroflexota bacterium | reverse complement strand
TGTGGTCAACGCTGGTCTACTGCCCGGTGGCTCACTGGGTGTGGGGTAGTGGGGGCTGGCTGGCGGAGCTGGGCGCCCTCGATTTTGCCGGTGGCACGGTAGTCCACATCACTGCCGGCGTTTCGGCAATGGCCTTGGCAATGGTGCTTGGCCCACGGAAAGGATTTGGGGAGAGACAGCCCATGGAGCCGGGCAACATTCCTATGGTGGCACTGGGCGCAGCGTTGCTCTGGTTTGGCTGGTTTGGCTTCAACGCGGGCAGTGCTCTCACGTCGGGCGGTCTGGCAGCCAGCGCTTTTGTAGCCACCAATACCTCTGGCTGCGCGGCAGCTTTCACCTGGATAGCCCTGGGCTGGATCCATCGGAGGCCGTCACTCCTGGGTGCAGCCACAGGGGCTGTGGTGGGACTGGCGGCCATCACGCCGGCTGCCGGATTCGTTGACCCTGTCGCCGCCATACCCATAGGCATAGTAGCTGCGGGGGTCGCCTACTACATGATGATGTGGAGGTCGAGGCAGAGCGTGGACGAGTCCCTGGACGTGTGGGCCTGCCACGGTATGGGCGGCACATGGGGCACTCTGGCTACCGGCATCTTTGCCAGCGCGGCCATCAACTCGGCGGGTGCCGATGGGCTCATTTCCGGCGACGCCGGCCTATTGGCCAAGCAGTTCGCCGCTGTGGCTGTGGTATGGGTGTTCGCATTTGGGGCGACCTGGATTATTGCCAGTGTGGTCAAGGCCGTCGCCGGGCTGAGGGTGAATGGGGAGGAGGAGACGGTGGGGCTGGACGTGTCTCAGCATGGGGAAAGGGCCTACGGAGGTATATAGGCCATGAAGAAGATTGAAGCCATTATCAGGCAGGAGAAACTGGAGCCGGTCAGGGCTGGGCTGGAAGGGATTGGCATTGTTGGGATGACGGTGGCGGAAGTGAGCGGGCGTGGCCGCCAGAAAGGCATTCCGCTGCAGTGGAGGGTCGGAGAATACCGGGTGGCGTTCCTGCCCAAGGTGAAGATCGAATTGGTGGTTCTTGACGAAGAACTGGGGAAGGCCGTGAACACTATTGTGACCAAAGCGAGGACTGGTGAGCGCGGAGATGGCAAGATATTCGTCATACCCGTCGAGGATGCCATCAGGGTTCGCACGGGTGAGGTGGGTGACAATGCTATCTAGGCCGGAGGAACAGGGACTCTGACCGGGGTCGGACAACACCCCGATTGTATTGAGCAATAAAGGAGGCCAAATGGCAGCAGGCAGAACCAAGAAGGAAGGCAAGGAATATGTTCTCAAGAAGGCCAAGGAACACGATGTGAAGTTCATCAGGTTGTGGTTCACTGACATCCTGGGAATGCTGAAGAGCTTCGCTATCACGGTGGAGGAGCTTGAAGGAGCGATGGAGGAGGGGATGGGTTTTGACGGCTCGTCCATCGAGGGATTTGCCCGCATCGATGAGAGCGACATGGTTGCCCTGCCTGATCCGGACACCTTTCAGCTCCTGCCCTGGAGACCTGCGGGGCATCAGGCCGTGGCCAGGGTGTTCTGCGACATTATGCGGCCGGGCGGCGAAGCGTTCGATGGCGACCCGAGGTATGTACTAAAGGAGAACCTGAAGCGGGCGGCTGATTTGGGTTACACCTACTATGTGGGACCCGAACTGGAGTACTTCTACTTCAAGAACTCGCTGGGCACCGACACACTCGATGAGGGCGGCTACTTCGACATGACGCCGCTGGATCTGGGCACTGACCTCAGGAGAGAAACGGTGCTGACCCTTGAGGAGATGGGCATTGGCGTGGAGTATTCCCACCATGAGGTGGCCAGCAGCCAGCATGAGGTGGACATGAGGTATACCGATGCCCTGACCATGGCCGACAACGTGATGACCTACCGTTTGGTGGTGAAGCAGGTGGCCATGGGGCATGGTGTCTATGCCACTTTCATGCCCAAGCCGGTCTTTGGGATGAATGGCAGTGGCATGCATGTGCATCAGTCGCTGTTCAAGGGGGGCAGAAATGCCTTCTTTGAAGAGGATGCCCCCTACCACCTCTCCGGGATAGCCAGATCTTTCGTGGCGGGACTGCTGAAACATGGTCCTGAAATCACAGCGATTACCAGTCAGTGGGTCAACTCATACAAACGGCTGGTGCCGGGATACGAAGCGCCGGTGTATCTGTCCTGGGCCAGGCAGAACAGGGCGGATCTGATCAGGGTCCCCGAGTACAAGCCGGGCAGGGAGAACGCTACCAGGATTGAGTACAGGTCTCCGGACCCGGCGTGCAACCCGTATCTCTGCTTTGCGGTGATGCTGGCGGCGGGCCTGGATGGGGTTGAGAAGGGGTTAACACCGCCTGACCCGGTAGAGGAGAACGTCTATGAGATGGGGGAGGAGGAAAGACGGAGAAGGGGCATAGGCACTCTGCCGTCGAACCTCTGGGAAGCCATTCAACTCCTTGAGAAGAGTGAACTGGTGCGCAAAGCTTTGGGAGACCATGTGTTCAATGCTTTCATGAAGAACAAGATGATAGAGTGGGACAGATACAGGATTCAGGTCACTGAGTATGAGGTGAAGAGATACCTGCCGATGCTGTAGATGCTGTGACTGACATACTGCAGCAAACAGGGTACTGGTGGTTGAAGATGCCCCATCCGTATCGGACAAGAAAGGAGTTAGAATGACGACAGAGGCAACCAGGAAAGAGAGCAAGGAATACGTTCTGAAGAAGGCCAAAGAGCACGACGTCAAGTTCATCAGGCTGTGGTTCACCGACATCGTGGGCATGCTCAAGAATTTCTCCATCACGGTGGAAGAGCTAGAGGGTGCCCTGGAGGAGGGGATGGGTTTCGATGGCTCGTCCATCGAGGGGTTTGCCCGTATTGATGAGAGTGACATGGTTGCTCTGCCTGATCCGGACACCTTTCGGCTCCTCCCCTGGAGACCCAAGGAACATCGGGCTGTAGCCAGGATGTTCTGTGACGTTCTGCGGCCGGGCGGCGAACCGTTTGAGGGCGACCCGAGGTATGTTCTTAAAAAGAACCTGAAGCGGGCGGCTGATCTGGGCTACACCTACTACGTGGGACCGGAACTGGAGTATTTCTACTTCCGGGACTCGAAGGGAACCGAGATTCTCGATGAAGGGGGCTATTTTGACATCACCCCGCTGGACGTAGCCACTGACCTGAGGCGGGAAACAGTGCTGACCCTGGAGGAGATGGGCATCGGTGTGGAGTATTCCCACCATGAGGTGGCCTGCAGTCAACATGAGATAGACATGAGGTATACGGATGCCCTGACCATGGCTGACAATGTGATGACCTACCGCCTGGTGGTAAAGCAGGTGGCCATGAAGAACGGCGTCTATGCCACGTTCATGCCCAAGCCTGTCTTCGGGATGAATGGCAGTGGCATGCATGTGCATCAGTCGCTGTTCAAGGGCGGCAGGAATGCCTTCTTCGAAAAAGATGACCCCTATCACCTTTCCAGGACAGCCAAGTCATTTGTGGCTGGACTTCTGAAGCACGCACCGGAGATCACGGCCATCACCAGCCAGTGGGTCAACTCCTACAAACGCTTGGTGCCAGGCTACGAAGCGCCGGTCTACATTTCGTGGGCCCGCCGCAATCGTTCAGACCTGATCAGGGTCCCGGAGTACAAGCCGGGGAGGGAGAACGCCACCAGGATCGAGTACAGGTCCCCGGACCCGGCGTGCAACCCGTACCTCTGCTTTTCGGTGATGCTGGCGGCAGGGCTGGATGGGGTTGAGAAGGGGTTAACACCACCCGACCCGGTAGAGGAGAACGTCTATGAGATGTGGGAAGAGGAAAGGCACAGCAGAGGCATAGGCACTCTGCCGTCGAGCCTCTGGGAGGCCGTTCAGCTTCTTGAGAAGAGCGACCTGGTGCGCGAAGCCCTGGGAGACCATGTATTCCATAGCTTCATTCAGAACAAGAAGATAGAGTGGGATCGCTATAGAGTCCAGATTACCGAGTACGAGCTGAAGAGATATCTGCCCATTCTGTGATCCGGGAGAGCGCGGCCAGGCCAGAAGAAGCGGACATGGTGCGATGCGGCTGACACAGGCACGCTTGGCGGCGGTGACGTTGGGATTCAGGATGTCTGCTGCTGCGTTTGGATTTCGACGGGGAGATGCTATAATGGCCGCAGTCTCTTTGGATAGATGCGGGCATGATAGTGCAAAGCTCTGGTTCTGACACCGAGAAGAAGATTACATCCATCCTGAGGGTCCTCAGTGAGTCGTCTGATCCAATGGGATCAATAACCATAGCCCGGCAGCTCGAGCGCTATGGGCTCTCCTTGAGTGAAAGAGCGATCAGGTACCATCTAAGGATAACTGATCAACGAGGCCACACGCAGCCGGCCGGGCGCGATGGCAGGACGATTACCTCCAAAGGACTTGATGAATTGCGGATGGCTCTGGCTCCTGACCAGGTTGGCCTGATTCTGGATAGACTCCAGTTGCTGGCCTTTCAAACCACATTCAATCCCAAGACGCGAACCGGTGAGGTCGCTATCAACACCTCGATCTTCAGCCAGGGGAAATTCAAGAAGGCGCTGGCAGCCATGAGAGGGGTTTTCAAGTCCGGGCTCTGCGTCAGTGACCTCGTGGCGGTGGCGGCGGAGGGTGAGAAGCTGGGCGATGCGGTCATACCCAGTGGCAGGGTGGGCCTGGCCACGGTGTGCAGCGTAACTGTCAACGGCGTGATGCTAAAGGCGGGTGTGCCGGTGGACTCCAGATTTGCCGGAGTGCTCGAGATCAAGGATCTGAAGCCGAAGCGCTTCATCGCCGTGATCAACTATGCTGGCACCTCTATCGATCCCTCAGAGCAATACATACGTGCCGGAATGGCGCGTGTGAGTGAAGCGGCCAGAACTGGCAATGGCAGTGTGCTGGCCAATTTCAGGGAAATCCCTGCTGCGGCCAGGGCGCTTGTCGCTGACACCATTGACGTACTGAAAGAGGTGGGCATCAATGGGGTCTATGTCCTGGGCAACACAGGTGAACCTGTTTGCCAGATTGCCGTTGGTCTGAACCGGGTGGGCATGGTGCTGCTCGGGGGGCTCAATCCAGTGGCGGCTGCTGTGGAGGCAGGCATAGAGGTCGACAACATCTCCGAGAGTGGAGTGATTGACTACCGCCGATTGGTCAGGTTCTCGGATTTGTAGCGCCGGTTGTCGCAGAGGTCACTGGCGGTCACCTATTTCGTCTCCTCAGGTACTCCCTCAGAGGCTGAACGTTGAAGAAGGGCTTCCTGCTTGTCAGGGCCTCCACAGCCACCCGGATTGTGTCCAGAGAAGTGAAACATGGGATGCGCTTTTCTGCGGCAGCCCGGCGTATGGCAAAGCCATCTCTCAGTGGCGTACGCTCCCCGGTGACAGTATTGACCACACCGTCGACCCACCCATTCTGGATTACATCCAGCACATTAGGGTGACCTTCCGTCAGCTTCTTGGTGATAAGCTGGATGGGCAACCCCTCCTTCTCGATCATCGCCGCTGTGCCCTCGGTGGCGAGAAGCCTGTAGTCAATCCCTGCCAGCCTTTGTATGATAGGCAAGGCCTCGGGCTTGTCCCGGTCGGCAATGCTCAGGAGCAGCGTTCCTCGTTGGGGCAGCATAAGGCCGGCGGCCATCAGTGACTTGGTGAGAGCAGCCTCGAAGGTGTAATCAATGCCCATGACTTCTCCGGTGGATTTCATCTCGGGGCCCAGGTAGGTATCAACCCCTGCCAGTTTCCACATGGAGAACACGGGAGCTTTGATGCCCACCAGATTACGCCTTTTCCACAAGCCCGTCTCATAGCGTTGTTCCCGCAGCGATATGCCGGCCAGGATCTTGGTAGCTATTCTCACCATTGGTACGCCGGTAACCTTGGAGATGAAAGGGATGGTGCGACTGGCACGGGGATTCACTTCCAGGACATAGACACTGGAACCGTATGACTCGCGCATGATAACGAACTGGATATTCATCAAGCCTTTCACCTGGAGGCCGAGACCGATGCGTACCGTGTAGTCGACAAGAGTGTTGACCTCCGATTCTCTCAGACGCAGGCCCGGATACACCGCCATGGAATCTCCGCTGTGCACCCCGGCCCTTTCGATGTGTTCCATGATCCCCGGAATGAGCACTGTCTCCCCGTCGCAGACGGCGTCCGTTTCCACTTCCTTGCCCGACATGTACTTATCGACCAGAATGGGGTGCTTGGTGTCCAACTGCATGGCCTGTAACATGTATGTAGCGAGCTCTTCATCGCCGTGAACGACTTCCATCCCCCGGCCTCCAAGGACGTAGCTGGGACGCACCAGGACGGGGTAGCCGATCTGCCTGGCGATGCTCTGTGCCTCTTCAAGGGATGTAGCTGTGCCGCCTGGGGGCTGGGGGATACTCAGGCGGTCAAGGAAATCCTCGAATCGGCGGCGATCCTCAGCCATGTCGATTGTCTCGGCACTTGACCCAATTATGGGCATGCCGCTACGGGCCAGTGATTCGCTGAGATTGATCGCCGTCTGGCCTCCAAACTGAAGAACAGAAGGTGTGCGCTCATCGCCGCTTGATTCTCCCTTGGTCTCTGCATGAACCCCGGTGGCATTCTCATTCTCCAGGATGTCCCGTACACTCTCTTCATCCAGCGCCTCGAAGTACAGACGCTTGCTGGTATCGAAGTCGGTGGAGACGGTCTCGGGATTGGAGTTCACCATGATGCTGGCGATCCCTGCCTCCTGAAGAGCCCAGGCTGAATGCACGCTGCAATAGTCGAACTC
>JAFNFZ010000317.1:349-7147 GCA_017885485.1 Chloroflexota bacterium | reverse complement strand
GTTTTGAACAAGGGGTGAGCAATGTCGAAAGCTGCCGTCATTGGCAGTGCTAGTTGGGGTACTGCCCTCGCGACAATACTCGCTCGAAAAGGAGTCTGGGTCAGACTGTGGACACGAGATCAGGAGACAGCTGATAAGCTGAACCAGGCAAGAGAGAACACCAAATACCTGGCTGGGGTTCGATTTCCCTCGCGACTATCTGCGACTGGCTCTCTGAAAGAGGCAATGGATGGGGCGGATATGGTTGTTCTTGCTGTGCCGTCCGGGAGCATGCGTCCCAACATAAGGCAGGTAAGGGACCATCTGGCGGAATCAAGCCTTGTTGTGAGCGCAACGAAGGGACTGGAGATCGGAAGCGGGAAACGTATGTCTCAGGTTATTGCTGAGGAAATCGATGCTCGCTTCCACCACAACATCTGCGTGCTGTCTGGCCCTAACATAGCTCATGAGGCTGCCCAAGGTTTGCTCTCAGTGACGGTGGCAGCTTCCGCTGATGTGGCAGTAGCAGAGAGAGCGAAGGAATTGATCAACTCCAATCAATTCCACGTTTTTACCAGCACAGATGTGACAGGTGTTGAGCTGGGTGGTGCTTTGAAGAATGTCGTCGCTTTGGGCGTTGGCATAGTAGAAGGACTAGGCAACGGAACCAATGCCAAAGCAGCCCTCATTATCAGGGGGCTGAGTGAGGTGATTGTGCTGGGGACTACTTTTGGGGCTAACCCTCTTACTTTCATTGGTCTGAGCGGTTTGGGGGACTTGGTGGTCACGTGCTTTAGCCCTCTCAGTCGAAACTACTATGTGGGAAAGGAACTGGCCAAAGGGCGTTCTCTTCAGGATGTCATGAGTTCAATGCCCCATGTGGCTGAGGGCGTTGGGAGCGCTCTTGCTGCCTGGCAACTGGGGCAGAAGGCTGGGCTGAATCTGCCCATCATAGAGAAGATTCATGGAGTGCTCTACGAAGGGCTTGATGTAAGGAGAGCGGCTGGTGATCTGGTGGAGTATCCAGTGGATGGTGAATCACTGGAGATTACCAAGCTTCTTCGTTTCCTACTCGACTATCTGAGGGTGAGGTGGTATCAACCGCCAAGCCTCTTGCCTGATACGCCGGAATCCGAAGGCGATAAGCCAAACCATTCGACGTTGTAAGGGGCTACATCCTCACCTTGCCAGAGGTTCTGCCTGACTTGTCTATGTAGATTTTCCTTTGTTTCTCCCTCTCGTCTTTGCTTTGCCCAGGCTTTCCGCCAAATCCAGGAATAGCTTGCGCTGCTCAGCGTTCAAGTGTTCGGGAGTGATCACTTTGACCTTCACCAACTGATCCCCCTTGCCTGGATGATTGGTGTAAGGAATGCCTTTGCCTTTGATCTGGAGGATTGTCCCACTTTGGGTCCCTGGGGGTATCTTCAGCTTGACCTTGCCGTCCAGGGTGGGTACCTCCAGGTCATCCCCCAAAGCAGCCTGAGCGACGTCTATTGGCAGTTCGTAGAGAATATCGTTGCCATCCCGTTTGAAGGACTCATGCTCCTGAACTGAAATGACAATGTAGAGGGCACCGGGAGGCCCTCCCATGATTCCCGCCTCCCCTTCTCCCTGCAGCTTCATTTGAGCGTGATTCTCGACGCCTGCGGGCACTTTCACTGGAATGGTGCGCTGTTTTCGCTGCTTTCCTGTACCTTGACATTGCGTACAGGGCTGATCAACGAGCCTTCCTTCACCACTGCATTGGTCGCAGACGAGTCTGTTAACGAAACGCCCGAAGACATTATGCTGTACTCTTCGTATCTCGCCCATGCCATTGCAGGTGGGACATTCAGCCGGTTGCCTTCCTGGTTCGCAGCCGCTACCGAGACAACGAGAGCAGTCTTCGAGGCGCAGTATCTCAATCTGTTTCCTGCAACCGTAGGCTGATTCCTCGAAAGAAATGTTGAGTTCACAGCGCAGATCAGATCCCTGTTGCGGTGCACGTCTCTGCATGGGGATTGTGCCACCGAAAAAGGCATCGAAGATGCCTCCCAACTCTGTGGCAAAGTCTCTAAATCCGTCGAATCTGCGCCCATCATCTGTATGCCCGAAACGGTCATAGGTTATCCGTTTGTTCGTATTGCCAAGGACCTGATAGGCTTCGACGATTTCCTTGAATCTCTCCGCTGCCCCTTCCTGGTGGTTATGATCCGGGTGATACCGGAAGGCCAACTTCCGGAAGGCCGTCCGGATCTCTTCCTGAGAGGCTTCTCTGGATATGCCCAGCAGTCGGTAGTAGTCTTTCTTGACAGGCATTGCCACACGAGTTCTGCGGGTGAGACTCTGATCTCATCATAGTCTCTGGACGTGTAGCAGGTCAAGCTTGACTGAGCATGGGATGGAGGGTAGGGAAGTTGTTCTTTGGGGAGGACTCGCAACGTGCCTTTGATGCAGGAAATGACGAACAAAGCGCTTTCCTTTTGGGGTCTTCTGTGCTATAGTGGATACTACTGAGAGGACGATTCGTCGAGGGGAAATGGCTAGTCGGTTTGAGAAGTTCTCGGAGCGTGCACGGCGTGCTCTGACCTATGCCCAGGAAGAAGCCCAGAGGTTCAATCATAACTACATAGGTACAGAGCACATCTTGCTTGGGCTGGTTCGTGAGAGTGACGGCGTTGCTGCCAAAGTGCTTACAAACCTCGATGTTGACTTGAACAAGGTGCGCTCTGCGGTGGAGTTTATCATCGGGCGAGGTGGTAAGACCGGTTCGGCTGAGGTAGGCCTTACCCCGAGGGCCAAGAGAGTCATTGAGTTTGCTGTGGATGAGGCGCGTCGCCTTAGTCATAGCTATGTTGGTACGGAGCACCTTCTTCTTGGATTGTTGCGTGAGGGGGAGGGTGTGGCTGGCGGAGTGTTGGAAAGCCTAGGCGTCAATTTGGAGCGTGCCCGAACCGAGGTCGTTCGCATACTGAATCAGGGAACGGCCCAGGGTCAATCAGGAACTCGGAGTGCTAGCAAGACGCCCACTCTGGATCAGTTGGGCCATGACTTGACTGCAATGGCTCGGGCTGACAAGCTCGATCCGGTCATAGGCCGGCAGAAAGAGATCCAACGAGTGATTCAGATTCTCTCACGGCGTACGAAGAACAATCCTGTTCTGATTGGAGAGCCGGGCGTGGGCAAGACTGCCATAGTGGAGGGTTTGGCTCACCGCATAGTGTCTGGAGAGGTTCCTCATACATTGCAGGGCAAGAGAGTAGTGACTCTGGACATGGGAACTCTGGTGGCTGGCACCAAATACCGAGGTGAGTTTGAGGAGAGGCTGAAGAAGGTTATCGATGAGCTGAAGACTGCCGGGAACTGCGTGCTGTTCATAGACGAGATGCACACTATTGTTGGTGCCGGAGCCGCCGAGGGAGCGGTCGATGCTGCCAACATTCTCAAGCCTTCCCTGGCGCGAGGGGAGTTGCAGTGTATCGGAGCCACCACGTTGGATGACTATCGAAAGCATGTAGAACGGGATGCCGCCTTGGAGCGCCGCTTCCAGCCTGTCTTGGTCGAAGAGCCGTCTGCAGAGCAAGCCATTGAAATATTGCGGGGCATCAAAGCGCGCTATGAGGAACATCATCGAGTAGTGATCGCTGATGAAGCCGTCAAAGCGGCGGTAACGCTCGCGTCCCGCTACATAGCTGATCGCTTCTTGCCTGACAAGGCTATTGACCTGATGGATGAATCTGCATCGAGAGTGCGCCTGAAGGAAGGCACTGTACCTATAGGGCTGAAAGAAGCCAAACTGGCCTTGGATAGCGTGCGCAGGGACAAGGAAACGGCCATTGGAGCTCAGCAGTATGAGTATGCGGTAGAGCTTCGTGACCGCGAGGTTCATTTGACGGAGAAGATCCAGCAGATGGAGAGCAACTGGCGGGCTGACCTGAGCAGTGATAAGCCCGTTGTTGGTGAAGCCGATATCGCTGAAGTGCTTAGCATGTGGACAGGGATTCCGCCATCGAAGCTGGCTGCGGATGAGGCGGGTCGCCTTCTGCAAATGGAAGAAGTCCTGCATGAGCGAATTATTTCTCAGGACGAGGCCATTGTCACAGTGGCCAAAGCAGTGAGACGTGCCCGATCTGGCCTGAAGGATCCGAGGCGGCCGATCGGCAGTTTCATTTTTTTGGGACCTACTGGGGTCGGGAAGACAGAACTTGCTCGTGCATTAGCAGAATTTATGTTCGGTAGTGAGGATACATTGATTCGTCTCGACATGTCCGAGTTTATGGAGAGGCACAGTGTGGCGCGGCTGGTGGGTGCTCCTCCAGGGTATGTGGGATATGATGAAGGTGGTCAACTGACCGAGGCTGTAAGGCGCAAGTCGTATTGTGCCATCCTCCTTGATGAGATCGAGAAAGCTCACCCTGATGTCTTCAACATCCTGCTTCAGATATTCGATGATGGTCATTTGACTGATGCCAAGGGCAGGAAGGTGGACTTCAGAAACAGCATCATAATTATGACAAGCAACATTGGTGCGGAGCTGATCAAGAAGGATTCGATGATGGGCTTTGTCAGTCGTGTCGATGAGTCGAAAGTCAAGCAGCGCTCCTATGAGAGGATGAAGGAGAAGCTCCTAGAGGAACTGAAGAAGACCTTCCGGCCAGAGTTCCTGAACCGTCTTGATGGTGTGGTCGTGTTCCGCCATTTGACCAAAGAGGAGATCCGTCAAATCGTTGATTTGATGCTGCGACCGGTCAAGGCTCATCTCATTGAACGCGGCGTCGGGCTGGCAGTGACGGAAGCTGCCAAGGAACTCCTCTGTGAGAAGGGCTATGATGAGGCCTTTGGTGCGCGTCCGCTGCGACGAGTGATACAGACCATGATTGAGGACAAGCTATCCGAGATGCTACTTCATGACGAACTGGGGTTAGGAGAGACCATTCGCCTTCTTCGAGAGGGCGATGAGATCGTTGAGACGGTTGAAGTCGTGCTGCGTTCATACATGGCTCAACTCGATGAGAAGAAGATCAAGTTGGAGTTGACGAGCGGAGCCAGGAAATTCCTTCGGGATGAAGGGGGCAGAGTGTATGAGCAGGCAATTGAGGCAGAGAGAGAGCTCCCTCTCGAAGATAGAGGGCGTGATGGAGCATTTGTTGATGGACTTCGCCTGCTGGGTCGCAACCAACTAGATCAGGCATGGATTGAGCTAAATCTGGCAGAGAAGCTGGCGCGAGAAGAACTGAAGCCTGGTGACACTGTCTTCCTGGTTCGTGATGGTGAGAGGTTCTCGATACGAAAAGAGGAACGGCTTTCTGCTGACTCCAAGACCAGAGTGGAGTCGTCCTCCTAAGATCTCCTGACTGCCTGCACAGTAACTTGAGGAGGGGGAGCCTTGATGATTGAGTGCTCCCCTTTTCTAGAGGCTCAAGGATATTGGACAGACCCTATAAAACAATCTTCGTCTGCCAACAGTGCGGTAGGGAGAGCCCCAAGTGGTTAGGACATTGCCCGGGCTGCCAGAGCTGGAATACCTTTGTTGAAACCCGATTGGGGTCTCACGCGGGGCGCAACACTGGGCTGCGATCAGGGATTGCTCCCCGCGAATTGTCTCAGATAGCTTCTGACGAGAAGTCCCGCATTGTCCTTCCCTTTGATGAGTTCAATCGGGTGCTTGGGGGAGGCATAGTACCGGGATCGCTCATTCTGATTAGTGGTGACCCTGGAATCGGCAAGTCGACCCTATTGCTCCAAGTATCAGCGATGGTTGCTCAGGGGGGACGCAGGGTGGTATATGTCTCGGGTGAGGAATCGCCTCAACAGGTGAGATTGCGAGCAGATCGCCTTAACATCAGAGGTGAGGAGCTCCACGTTCTGCCTGAGACTGACCTGGAGATCATCCTGGGGCAGATGGAGGAGATGTCGCCGGCGCTTGGGGTTATTGATTCCGTTCAGACTGTTTGCCTTAGAGATCTGGAGGGAGCACCCGGCAGCATATCCCAGGTGAGGGGATGCACCCTGAGAATGATGCAGTGGGCCAAAGCATCGACAGTTCCGCTACTACTCATAGGCCACGTAACCAAAGAAGGGACTATTGCGGGCCCCAAGGTCCTGGAGCACATCGTTGATGTCGTTCTGTACTTGGAGGGGGAGTCCTTCAGCTCATATAGACTGCTGCGTGCAGCGAAGAACCGCTTCGGCTCGACCAATGAGGTAGGCATCTTCGAGATGAGGGATGTTGGTCTCGTTGGGGTGGACAATCCATCTCTGGTCTTCCTATCGCATCGGCGGAAGGGGGCGGTGGGTTCAGCAATAACGGCTGCGTTGGAGGGAACCCGCCCCCTGCTAGTGGAGATACAGGCGTTGACGAGCCTTACCAGTTTTGGCTTGCCCAGGCGTAATGCAAATGGAATAGACTTCAACCGTCTTCTCATGATTATCGCCGTTCTTACAAGGCGAGCTGGATTGAGGTTGTCGAATCAGGATATCATTGTCAATGTGGTCGGTGGTCTGAAGGTCAGTGAACCAGCTATGGATCTTGCCATCGCTTTGTCCATTGCCTCCAGTTTCAGTGACAAAGAGGTGGATCCGAACATGGTGGTGGTCGGGGAAGTCGGGCTGAGTGGTGAAGTAAGGGGAGTCCCCCAGTTGGAACGGCGGCTTGCTGATGCAGTGAGGCAGGGATTCACTCACTGTCTTGTTCCCAAGGTTTCCTTGAATGGCTTGGTTCCTCCCAAGGAGATGGAGGTACTGGCTGCCGATTCCGTCAAGGAAGCCCTGAGGATGGCCTTGAAGCCTGTCTAGGGCGGTTCCTTATGAGGAGATGAATTCCAGGTGGAACTCAGGCTT
>JAFNFZ010000317.1:0-231 GCA_017885485.1 Chloroflexota bacterium | reverse complement strand
GGCATTCTTCATCTTGGAGAGGTAGTGATTTCTTATCCTCAAGCAGTGAGACAAGCTTCAGAGTATGGCCGTGATTTCAAAGAAGAGTTGGCGTTGCTTGCCGTTCATGGGGTGTGGCTTTGGACAACACCCTTCTTTCAACGGTCCGCATTTCGCGCTTCCTAATCGGCTGATCGTGATCGTAGCCCAGCAGAAGCACCACCCCATGAACGGCAAGCAACGCCAACTCTT
>JAFNFZ010000316.1:2444-2593 GCA_017885485.1 Chloroflexota bacterium | reverse complement strand
CCAATCCCGAAAAGGGCGTCTCGACTCACCCCTCGGTCTTCCGGGCTGTGGGGAAGTTGCTCCAGGAATCCGGCGCGCGGGTGGCCTACGGCGACTCTCCCAGCTTCGCCGGAGCTGAGGGCCATATGAGAAGAGCCGGCCTGAAGCAG
>JAFNFZ010000316.1:0-2351 GCA_017885485.1 Chloroflexota bacterium | reverse complement strand
AGTACCATGTGAAGCTGGCCGACCCGTACGATTTCGCCGCTATGCTGGTGGATTTGAACACGCTGGCCAGGCCCCGCTTCTGCGTCATGGATGGCATTGTGGGCATGGAGGGGAATGGGCCAAGAAGCGGGGTACTCCGGAAGCTCAACGTCCTGCTTTTCTCCACGGACCCGATAGCCTTGGATGCCACCGCCTGCCGTATCATCAACCTCGACCCGGAAGTCGTGCCGACAGCGAAGTTGGGTGGAAAGGCAGGGCTGGGAACCTACCACAGTGAGAACATAGAACTGGTTGGCGAGGGCATAGACTCGTTCGTTTGCCACGACTTCGATGTCATTCGGACTCCTCCGGATCACTGCAGCAGGAGCCGGGCCAGAGCCTTCATCAAGAACCGGCTGTGCGAAAGGCCGGTCATAGACGGAGTGAAGTGCACCAACTGCGGCACATGCGTCAAGATGTGTCCCGTCGACCCGAAAGCGGTGGACTGGCGCCAGGGCGATGAATCCCAGCCACCCACCCACAACTATGATCGCTGCATTCGCTGCTACTGCTGCCAGGAAACCTGTCCCGAGGGGGCCGTCTTCACGCAGACACCACTTCTGGGCAGAATCCTCTCCCCCTGATGGAGTCACCTCGAATACTCTGACCTTACCACATCCGAAGCGTATCTGGGCGGCTTGATCATCTATCCAGAATGCCGCATACTACATAAGATAACCAGGCATCCGGTCCGGGACCTGCCACGCTTAGAGCGGGCTTCTTACGGGGAAGATATGAGAAAGACGGCTTTGGTGATGATGGCCGCCATCCTCTTGGCGTTTGTCTTCGCTGGTTGCAGTGGGGGCGAAGAGGATACCACTGCCCCGAATATCTCTGCCATTTCAACACGGCATGCCACCACAACGAGCATTGAAGCCACCTGGGTCACAGATGAACCGGCCACCAGTCAGGTGGACTACGGGCTGACTGAGAGCTATGACCGAAGTACCAGGGTAGGCACGAAACTGGTGGTCAACCACAGTGTCACACTGATGGGGCTTGCTGCCAACACCACCTATCACTACAGGGTGTACTCGAAGGATGCTGCCGGCAATGAAGCCTTCTGGGCAGACGGCACCTTCACCACCTCTGATATCAGTGCGCCTCTGATTTCAGAAGTAAGTGTGGGCAGCATCTCCGGGGTTGGTGCCACCGTAACCTGGACTACCAGTGAGCCGGCCACCAGTCAGGTGGACTACGGCCCCACGGATCAATATGGCCTGGCTACGGCCCTGGACGTGAACCTGGTGACCAGCCACAGCCTTAGTCTGACTGGGCTCAGTGCCAACAGCGGCTACCACTTCAGGGTGAGATCGAAGGATGCGTCGGAGCGTGAGGGCTACTCGGGAGACTATACCTTCACCACCGGCACTGCTAACTCCATTGTCATCTCCCCGGCCACCGCTGCCATCACCGCTGGCAGTACCCAGGCCTTCACCGCCGAGGCCTTCGACCAGTTCAGCAACAGCCTGGGCCCTGTCACCACCGGTACCACGTTCTCCGTAGACTCCGGGGCAGGCGGCTCCTGGGCGGCCAATGTCTATACCTCCCAGCACGCCGGCACCTGGCCCGTCACCGGCAACTACGGCGGCCTCACCGCTACCGCCACACTCACCGTAAGTGTCGGCTCCATCGGATCTATCGTCATTTCTCCGGCTGCCAGCACCATCATCGCGGGTAATACCCAGACCTATACCGCCGAGGCCTTTGACCAGTTCAACAACAGCCTGGGCGACGTCACCTCCGGTACCGCTTTCTCCATAGATTCCGCTGCCGGTGGTTCCTGGACAGCCAATGTCTACACCTCCAGGAAAGCTGGTACCTGGACCGTCACCGGTAGCTACGCTGGCCGCACGGCCACCGCCACCCTCACCGTCACCAAGACAGCTCCCAGCTATATCGTCATCTCTCCAGACACCAGCACCATCATCGCGGGGAATACCCAGGCCTATACTGCCGCGGCCTTCGACCAGTTCGACAACAGCCTCGGCGATGTCACCGCCGGCACCACCTTCTCCATCGAGGATGGCGCCCGTGGCTCCTGGGCGGCCAATGTCTACACCTCNNACCACCTTCTCCGTCACGGCTGCCGCAGGAGGTAGCTGGACCGCCAACGTCTATACCTCTGAGAATTCTGGCGCCTGGACTGTCACCGGCACCTATAGTGGCCTCACCGACCCCGCCTCTCTTACCGTCAGCGCCGGCACAGCCTCATACATCGTAATCTCTCTCCCCACCAGCACTATCACTGCTGGCGATGTTCAGGCCTATACCGCTGAGGCCTTCGACCAGTCCAACAACAGCCTGGGCGA
>JAFNFZ010000315.1 GCA_017885485.1 Chloroflexota bacterium | reverse complement strand
CTGGTTGCCTACAAGAAGGAAGGCCATGCTCTCTTCCAGAGTCTTCTGGCCAACATCCGGCAGGACCTGGTGCACACCATCTACCATGTGGATATCGTGAAGAAAGAGCCTGTCAAACCAGAAGTCAACAGAAGCAACGCCGTCCCTGCCAACAAGAACACGGGGCGCAACGATCCCTGTCCCTGTGGCAGCGGAAAGAAATACAAGAAGTGCTGCGGCAAATGAATGAACAACAGCGAAGTCGCCCGGGTATTTCAGGACATCGCTGACCTCCTCGAACTCAAGGGAGAGACCCTCTTCAAGATCAGGGCATACCAGAAGGCCGTCCGCTCGATCGAGCAACTGCCGGTAGGTCTGGAACAACTGAGGCAGGAAGGCAAGCTCAGGCAAATCCCTGGAATAGGGGAGGCCATCGAGAAGAAGATCGTCGAATTGCTGGCCACCGGACGCCTCAAGTACTATGAAGACCTCCGATCTGAGTTCCCCGCAGGAATCGTCTCTCTGCTCCAGGTGCCGGGCGTTGGTCCCAAGACAGCGATGCGCCTCTCCACGGAACTCGGCATAGGGTCCTTGGAGGAACTGGAAGCGGCAATCGTCGATGGCAGAGTGGAGGGGTTGTACCGCCTCGGTGAGAAGACAGCGGAGAACATACTGCACCACCTCCGGTCAATGCGCACCAAGGAACAGAGGCTTCCCATCGGCACAGCTCTGCCCCTGGCGGAAGAGATCATGATAGCCCTACAGGAGCGCTCTCAGATACGCCATCTCACCCCGGCAGGCAGTCTGCGTCGCTTCAGGGAGACAATAGGCGATATAGATCTCATGGGCACCGCTGATGATGCCGAGACGGTCATCGAGGCCTTCACCAAGCTGGCTCAAGTCAGGGAGGTGCTGGCCAAAGGCAGCACCAAGGCAAGTGTGGTCACTCATCGGGATCTGCAGGTGGACCTCCGAGTAGTCGAACATGACGCCTTCGGTTCACTGCTGCAGTACTTCACGGGGAGCAAGCAGCACAATATCACACTGAGGGAAAGAGGGCAGCGTCAGGGACTGAAACTAAGCGAATATGGCATCACCACCCTTCAGAACGGCCGATTAGAGACATACGCAACTGAGGAGGGCTTCTACAACCGCCTGGGGCTGCAGCTCATCCCACCGGAGCTGCGAGAGGGACAGCATGAAATAGAAAGGGCGGCTGAGCACAGCATGCCGCAGTTGGTGGAGCTTTCAGACTTGAAGGGAGACCTTCACGTTCACACCGACTGGAGCGACGGCCATGACTCCATAGAGGCCATGGCCATGGCGGCCAGCAATCTGGGCTATCAATACCTGGCAGTGACCGACCATTCCAGAAGTCTGGGAATTGCGCACGGCCTGAATGAAGAACGCTTGAGAGCGCAGATGTCCGAAATCAGGAGGCTCAACGAAAGGCTGAATAACATCCAGATACTTTCAGGCATAGAGGTGGACATCCGCGCTGATGGCAGCCTTGACTTCCCCGACGAGCTTCTGGGAGAACTCGATGTGGTGATCGCCGCCATCCATTCTTCCCTGAGTCAGAGGCAAGATAGAATGACTCAGAGAGTCCTCAGAGCAATAGAAAACCCCAACGTGGACATAATTGCCCATCCCACCTGCAGACTACTGGGCCAGCGAGAGCCCATCGCTCTGGACCTGGAGATCATCTTCCGTGCTGCAGCCCAAACCGGCATGGCCCTGGAGATCAACTGCATGCCGGATCGACTCGATCTGAGGGACATCCATATCTTCAGGGCAAGAGATCTCGGCGTCAGACTTGCACTGGGGACAGATGCTCACAGCACTGAGCACTTGAAGTACATGCGGTTCGGGGTGGGGATCGCCCGTCGCGGCTGGTGTGAAGCGAAGCACCTCCTGAATAGCATGCCAGCAGAAGAACTGCTGGCTTCGCTGGGGCAACAGGAGAACAAAAGGATTTGAAATCCGTGGAATGTGGGAATTCTCGCATCGATCAGGAGAATGGACTCTCTTGCCCAGCATAGCATGCCAATGAAAGCGAAGCAGCCGCAGTGGGACAGCAGGCACATCCGTGCTCTGCGACAGCATCTGTGCCTGACTCAACAGCAGATGGCTGACACACTAGGCACGCGACAGCAGACCATCAGTGAGTGGGAGACGGGGATGTACCGGCCCCGCGGCACTTCTTCAACCCTGCTTACCATGGTCGCGGAGCGGGCAGGTTTCAACTACGAAACGACGCCCGCTCGGAAGACGAAGCCCCGAAAAGCTTGACTTCATACACGTAAACGTGTAAGATCAAGCGCATGGCGGCAGGGGATCCCTCGCTTTCCAAGGTGTGCCGAAGGCAGGCAACGTGCGTTTCCGGTGACCGTTGCACACGACAAGGCGCACTGACGGGACAGGGGACAGCGATCAAGGAGAGTCTCCTCACCGAGATCTGGCGGCAACGACTGTTGGGCAAACGCACCTTGCTGACAAGCGATGGGAAGAAGATCCGAGTACTGCACCCGGGCAGGAAGAACATGGACAGCGGTCCCGATTTCCGTGATGCCCTCATCAGCATCGATGGCAGACAGCTAAGGGGAGACATTGAGATCCACGTCAGCTCCCGCCACTGGCAAGCGCACGGACACCATAGAGACCCAGGCTTCAACAACGTCATCCTTCACGTAGCAATGTGGGACGAGGGCGAAGAAACGAGCCTTCTTCACAGCAAAGAGAGAATACCAATCCTGGCCCTGGCTCCATATCTCAACGCGTCGATAGAGGATCTGGGTAATCTGCTGAGCACGGCATTGGCACCTGATGAGCCTTGTCGCCGAGCGGTCAAGCAAGCCGGCATGCCACGTGTTCTAGCCACGATCAACAGGGCAGGGGCAAGACGTTTCCATGCCAAGGCGGCGAGATTCACGGAGGCAATGGCCCACAACGACCCGGAGCAGGTGCTCTACGAAGCGGTGATGGCAGCCCTGGGCTATGCCAAGAACAGGGAGCCTCTTGAAGGGTTGGCGCGGCTGCTGCCGTTGACGTCCCTTAGGGAATTCGCCACCAGAGGATCGGTCCCCGAGATTCAATCGCTGATGCTGGGTGCCGCCGGGCTACTGCCCATCGATTCCCAACTCAGGAGACGGGGCATTCAGCCACGCGCCCACGACGACGGGCAAAAAGAAGAACTCCAGAAAACGTGGCTATCCTTTGGCATCAGGAAGACAATGTGTCGCGGCGACTGGCGATTCTTCAGAGTCAGGCCAGAGAACCACCCAACACGCCGCATCGTCGCCGCCAGTCACCTCCTGGCCAGATGCAGAGGGGAATTGCTGAGGAGCGTTTTGACCGGTTTGAGCCGACTCTCTGCCAGCGAAGCCCGGAGGGAACTCGAGCGAAGTCTCACGATCAAGGCGGACGCCTACCCGACATCCCACCGCCACTTCGGAATGGGACCGAGCAGACACCCCAGCCTGATCGGACGGAGTAGGGCCAGAGACATCATAGTGAACGTATTGTTACCCTTCTGCTTTGCATGGGCAGAGGCAGAACACGACGCCCGGCTCAGGAAGCGGTTGAAGGAACTTTATGTAAACTACCCCAGGCTACAAGAGAACTGGATCACGAGACACATGGAAAGGCAGATCTTCGGGAATGAACCTGAGTCCAAACTGCCGCACAGGGCGTGCTACCAACAAGGCCTGATTCAACTGTACAGGGCCTTCTGCGCCGAGCACAGATGCCGGGCCTGTCCACTAGCCAGACGCAATTCCTCGCGTCATGGCCAATCGGCCGGTGCGGGCTATCTCCCTGATGCCAAAGCTGCTTAGCAGGCGAAACAGGGAGTTCAGTTTNNGAGGTAGTCTTCACCTTGATCAGGGCCAACTCTCGATCCACCATGCTTTCCTGAGTGATATCGTGCACCTTGATGACGTCGATAACCTTGTCGAGCTGCTTTCGCACCTGCTCCACCGTGGCCGAATCACCATTGACAACAATGGTCATTCGAGAGATGCCTTCTTTCTCGGTATGCCCCACGGTGATGCTCTCAATGTTGAAACCCCGGCGCCGAAACAGGCTGGCTACTCGATTGAGCACCCCAGGCTTGTTGGCGACCAGGGCAACCAGAATATGCTTTCCGGAGGTCATCACCATCCCCCTTTCAGACCGCGGCCGGTAGCCTCGGGGCCATGCCAATGAACAACCGCAGTTTGACAGATGTGATACATATCATTCGCTCACACGGTCGCTGCCAGGAGCGACCAATTCCGTCCTCGGCGCTTCGATGAGATCTGCAAGTGCTGCACCAGGAGGCACCATGGGATAGACGTTCTCTTCAG
>JAFNFZ010000314.1 GCA_017885485.1 Chloroflexota bacterium | reverse complement strand
GTGGTTGAAGCCCTGCGCCAGGCCACCCCAAGGACTCATGGCATGGCTCTTCTGGAGACCCTCAAATACGCTCTGAGAGGTGGTCGCTTGAGCAAGGCCGGCACGCTGATAGGGGCCTTGGTGAAAGTAAGACCTATTCTGAGCATAAGGTCTGGTGTTATTGGGCCGTCTGGTGTGGCGCGCACCCATGCAAAAGGTATAGAGCGGCTGTGTGATTTCGTTAGAAAACACCGCCCCATCGATGATATTGCTGTCGTGCACAGCAGTTCGCCAGAGGAAGCACAGAGCCTGGCGGAGCAGATAGAGTCCATTGTGCCCCAGAGCCATCCCACTATTGCTAGGCTGGGAGCAGCATTGGGAGTACACGCTGGGCCTGGTGCTTTGGTGGTGGCTTTTAGAGAAGGGATGGGCGAGGCGGAGAAGGAGACCGAGGGTGAGAAGAGGGGCAGGAGGTTCTCCTTGCCACCACTGCGGCTTCCCCATAAGCGGGACGATTCGAATCTGGCAAAAGCGACCACCGATCTCTAGGGGGATCTGAATTGCCCGCCTCAGGCGCTGAAGCATTGGCCAGGATCCTTGACCTGGAACAAGCGGGCGGCTACGGCAATGCGGCCGTAATTGGGGGGTTGGATACTTACCTGCGGCGGCATTTGGATAGGGCTGCGGACCAGGGCCCGTCTTCATCTCTAACTCGGGTTTGCCCCAGTGGTTTCCGTTATGCTGATTTGAGTAGGGATGAACGCAGGGAATGGGTGGAGAGAGTGCGTCAGTGTCTGGGTGAAGGGTCTGCCGGCAAGCGTTCTCCGTCCGAAGTCCCTAGCGCCAAGAGGGTAGAGACAGTCGCTGAACGATATACCACTGATTTCCCCGATGCCAAGAGGGGAGAGACAATCTCAGGCGGTACTCTCGAATCTCCCATTACCGTTCTCAACGGCGTTGGTCCTACCACCGCAGGGAAATTCGCCAGGCTGGGTGTCAGGACCATCAAGGACATGCTCCATTTCTTTCCTGGGCGGCATCTCGACTATGCCCGGATGAGAACGGTTTCGGAACTGGAGATAGGGGAAGAGCAGACTCTCATAGCCACTGTGTGGAAGTCCCGGCAGGTAATTCTGGGGGGCAGACCTGGCACAGAGGCTGTGGTTGGAGATCAGACAGGTACTGTGCGGGTAGTGTGGTTCAATCAACCGTATCTGGCCAGGACCTTGGCTGCCAATGCCCGGATAGCGCTCTCCGGCAGGGTTGGACTCTTCAAAGGCCGTAAGGTGTTTGAGTCCCCTGAGTGGGAGATGTTGGGGCCTGAGGATCTGACACACACCGGCCGCCTCGTTCCGGTGTATCCGCTGACTGAAGGACTGAACCGTCGCGCGGTGCGCAAGTTGATGAGGCAGGTGGTGTCCGAATGGGCGCCTCGGGTAGCCGAGTTCCTGCCGCCTGAGGTGAAGGATCACTGCTCGCTGATGAGTCTTCCCGAAGCCATACGCCAGGCTCACTATCCCGACAACGAGCAGAGAAAGGAAGAGGCCAGGAGGCGGCTGGCCTTCAATGAGTTCTTCCTCATCCAGGTGGGCCTCTGCTCCAGAAAGTTGGAGTGGCAGGGCAACCGGGCAACCGTCTTCAGGGCTGACAGCGGCCTGCTGAACATGTTAGAGCGCAGTCTGCCGTTCAGCCTCACGCCGGCTCAGCGAAGGGTGCTTGACGAGGTCCTTGCCGGGCTTGGAAACCCCACACCTATGTGCCGCTTGCTGCAAGGGGACGTTGGCAGTGGTAAGACCATCATAGCCACAGTGGCACTGCTGGTAGTGGCAGCCAGCAGACACCAGGGGGCCTTCATGGTCCCTACCGAGGTCCTGGCAGAGCAGCACTTCCACAACATCTCCAAGCTTCTTTCAAAAGTAGGTCAACCACAGGGTGATGAGGGACTTCTGCTCAGCTATCCCTCCGTTCCCCCATATCCTTTCACCATGGCCCTGTTGACCGGGAGCCTTCGCCAGGGCGAGAAACGGCGAGTACAGCAGCTTGTCAAGCAGGGCGACGTCCATCTGGTCATTGGGACCCATGCATTGATACAGAAGGGCGTGGAGTTCGAGCGACTGGGCCTGGCCGTCGTGGATGAACAACACCGCTTCGGGGTATTGCAGCGCTCTGCGCTGCAGGGAAAAGGGAACACCCCCCATGTGCTGGTCATGACGGCCACACCCATACCTCGCACTCTGGCTCTGACCATCTACGGTGATCTGGACCTCTCCGTGATTGACCAGTTGCCTCCGGGCAGGGTGGATATAGAGACGAGGTGGCTTGGACCCAGCCATAGGGAGAAAGCCTATGCTTTCATCCGTCGAGCGATAAGCGAGGGGCGGCAGGCCTTCGTTGTCTGTCCGTTGGTGGAGGAATCCGAGGCTATCGAGGCGACGGCAGCCGTAGCTGAATATGGACGTCTTTCTCAAGATGTCTTCCCTGACCTCCGATTGGGCTTGTTGCATGGGCGGATGCCGGGAACTGACAAAGAGGCCGTGATGAGGCACTTCAGAGATGGTCATCTTGATATCCTGGTTTGCACGCCTGTGGTTGAGGTTGGCATCGATGTGCCCAATGCAGTGGTCATGTTGATAGAAGGCGCTGAACGGTTCGGCCTCTCCCAGCTTCATCAGTTTCGAGGTAGGGTAGGAAGAGGAGAGCACAAGAGCTACTGTATACTGTTGTCGGGAACGGCCTCGATGGAAGGGAAGGAGCGTCTGAGGATCATTGAACAAACCCGGGATGGTTTTCTGCTGGCTGAGGAGGACCTGAGGTTGCGTGGTCCGGGCGATTTTTTCGGCACTCAACAGAGCGGTTTCCCGGAGCTGCGCATGGGCAGGCTCTCGGATGTGGCTCTTCTTGAGGTTGCTCGTGAAGAAGCTGCCCTTCTGCTTCAACGTGACCCGGGCCTCAGGCGACCGGAGCACCGTTTGCTGTCTGACGAGGTGGCCCAATTGTGGAGGAGAGGTGGCCAGGCAGCCTGAAGATGGTTGACGAGATCGTAAGAGAAGTGCTGAAGGGGACATATGGTTAAGGGCAAGATTGCGAGTGT
>JAFNFZ010000313.1 GCA_017885485.1 Chloroflexota bacterium | reverse complement strand
GTATATGCCATCCCCCTGCCAACATACCATGGGTCCGATGGTTGCTTCATCCAACGAACATTCGAGGTTGAGATAGCCGGCAACAACGTCGAACACGTGACGTCAATCGGACGGCATGCATTCGAACAGGAGACCCCCTTTTGCATGAAGCTGGCACAGAAGGCACCGGAGAATGGCTGACCCTACCGTCTCCATAATCATCCCGACTCGAAATGGGGAAAGAGACATCGAGAAATGCCTCACTGGCATCTTTGCCCAAGACAATGTGCCTCTCTATGAGGTGATCGTTATTGACTCGGGCTCTTCCGACGACACGCTCAACATAGTCCGGAAATTCCCAGTCAACCTGACTGAGATCAAGCCACACGAGTTTGGGCACGGGAAAACGAGGAATCTGGGGGCGTCGCTCGCCAAGGGTAAGTACCTGGTCTACTTAACGCAGGATGCAATCCCCGCTAATGGACGCTGGCTGCAGAAATTGGTCCGTAATCTGGATCGCGATGACAAGGTAGCCGGCGTCTACAGCAGATGGCTCCCCAGGGCCGATGCCGACCCGTTGGAGGCAGGTTGGATCTGGCATACCTTTACTCCGATCAAAGAAACGAGAGGCCTTGATGGCCTGTCGCCCGAAGATTGCCGTACCTATATGCCAAGGATGGGGCTCTTCTCCGATGTCAGCTCCAGCATTCGCAAAGCAGTGTGGGAGGAAATACCGTTTGATGAGACACTGACCTTTGGCGAGGATCAACAGTGGGCGAGAAATGCACTTGAGGCCGGTCACTCTATCGTCTATGAGCCAGAATCGATAGTGTATCACTCTCACAGATACTCGATTACCGAGTATTTCAAGAAGTCCTTCGACAAGGGACGCTCCTTCAAGAAGATCGCCAACACCAGGCACAGCCTGCTCGCGATTCTCGCGTCGATACCGCTCGGCTGGACTACAGTGCACAGGAGCGGATTCAGAGCGAGTTCATACCGCTTGATATATGCTTCGATGGTACGCGTGTTTGGAGCCATTGGCGAGTCAATGGGATCGCATGATTCATTTATCCCGAAGGTTCTGAAACGAAGGATCTCAACAATGCCCCAACATTTTCGATAGCGCCTGCCTGAGGAGGTTGTGTCGATCTGGTGCGCCAGTGGAGATTTGCCACGCTTCTCGAGGCCGTCGTTGAGTGGACTGCGTCTTGAGACTGTGCCGGTATGCAAGAAGAGCAATGCCTGATACATTAGGAATTGCGGATGGAGGATGAAACCCGGCTATGAGCTGCTCGCTGCAACTGATATGTCCCGATTGTGGGACTGAGTTTGGCGAAGGCGGAAGATGCAAAAGATGTGGGAACACGTACAGCTGGCTTAAGGGGGGCAGACTGATTTCGGTTCAGGTTGACTGCGATGCGTTTTATCAGCAGTGCTATGAGAGCCAGTGGAAGAAGAAGCGGTATTTGAACCTGACCTTTGCAGATAAGCTCTTTTCGATTCCAGAAAGAACAAGCCTGTTTACTCGACGGGAAAGGTTCTATCGAAGCCATATTGATAGGAGAGATAAACCTGTTATTCTTGATGTGGCCTGTGACTACGGACGTAAGCTGTTCGTAGAGTACGGGACGGTGGCGGGCTTGGACGTCGTACTGGAACCCCTTTACAGCACGTGCGAGCTCTATGATCTCTGTGTCCATGCTGACGCCTTCTCCATCCCCTTTCCCAGCGAGTATTTCGATCATATCGTTTCCTCCGATTTCCTGGGGCATATTCCCGTAGAAAAGTAGGATCAACTATTCCAGGAATTCAGACGTGTGCTGAAGCCAGGCGGCAGAATGCTGCATGTAGTAGAAACAGACGCGAGGAACCGGCACTTCAGGTTCGCCCACAGGTATCCCGACCTATTTCAGAAGTACTTCGTCGAAGCCATAGGCGGCCATTTCGGGTTGGAGCTGCCTACCAGCGCTATTCAGAGACTGGAATCCAATGGCTTCAGAGTGATGGAGGCAAGGAAAATATGGCGCGAAATCTGGGAGATCCTGGGGTATGAGATGGTGTTTGACAATGAGTACAAGGAGAAGTCAAGACTCATCCGGGCTGTGGTGACTTTGAGCAAAGTCCTGAGCGCCAATGTCGTAGTTCAGGAAGCCATGAACATCATGCTGAACCCTGTCTCGGTGCTGGCGGAGCAACTGACTCCCCCCGACAGCGGACAGGGGCTGATGGTGGTTTGCACCAAGGAGTGAAGGCAAACGAGGAAACCGAGGGTCTGCATCATCGTTCTGAACTGGAACGGCCTGCAGGACACGATAGAGTGTCTGCTGTCCCTGAAGCAGACTACCTACACCAACTATGACGTGATTGTGGTTGACAACGCCTCGGACGGAGACGATGCAGCGACCCTCAAAGACATGTTCGGAGGCTACATTGACGTTATCAAGAACGAGAAGAACTACGGGTTTGCCGAAGGGAACAATATCGCCATACGTTACGCTTTGCAGAAGTCGAACCCCGATTGCTTTCTGCTCCTGAACAATGACACGGTTGTGGATCCGGAGATGTTGAGCATACTGCTTGAAGCTGCAGAGAGCGACTCGTGGATAGGCATCGTGGGGCCCAAGAACTATTACTATGAGGACCGAAGCAGAATTCGTTCTGCCGGAGGCACCATCAACTGGTGGACCGGTGAGATGCACCCTATCGGCTGCAACCAAGTAGACATGGGCCAATTCGACAGGACTCGGGAGGTCGACTGGGTCACTGGCTGCGCCCTGCTCATAAAGCGCATGACGCTTGACTCAATCGGACTTCTTGATACCAGCTACTTCGCCTACTACGAGGAGGTGGATTGGTGCGTGAGGGCCAAAAGAAATGGATACAAGGTTGTCTATGCTCCCCAAGCACGCGTGTGGCATAAGACGAAGGCTGCAGAACGAAAGACAAACCCCGTTTGGCTTTACTACGGGACGCGCAACCGCTTTCTCTTCATGGAGAGGAATGCATCTAGACTGCAGTTTCTGACCTCCTCACTCTTTTTCATCCCAAGGTATCTCGTGTTGAGAACACTCTCATTGGTGCTGCAAGAGCGGAGCATCAGGCTTCTGAGAGCCTTCTACCAGGCTATCTGGGCAGGATTGACATCGCGCTGACGACGTGAGGTTGCCAAAGTCCTCTACATCCGAGGTTGTCCTCCCTCTACACATCTTTTGGGGCATGCCTTGAGAACTTGTACAGCACAAGTTGGAGCAACTCCCGGCATGCAGCCGTCAGGCGGACTTGGTTGCTTCGAACAGCTCATCGTCAGAGTGTGACACGACGAATCCTGCTGCTTCAAGCCGCCCCTTGAAATCCGCCCCGTAGGCTCGAACGTGGTCAAACTCCTCACGGTTTGGTTTCCCATACTCCACCGTTGTGGGCAGCCCATCTCTGATCGGTACCTGGATTAGGCAGGTACCACCCCGCTTGAGAACCCTCCACATCTCCTTCATGGCCGCGAAATCCTCCGTCACATGCTCCACAACATGAGAACAGAGGACCAGGTCGAAACACCCATCACGAAATGCCATACGGCTCATGTCCATAACCGCCATGGCAATGCCTGACCTAATATCCACCGTGACAAGATCTGCTCGCCCTTGCCGTCGAAGCCACCTCAGTTCCGCTCTTCCTGGTCCAACGGCCAGAATCCTTGCCGTCTTGGGCAAACTGCCACCGATTTTGCCTGCCAGGTGACGCACCAACTGACGCTGTCTCTTGAGTGCTCCGCAACTGGGGCATGCTTCTTCTTTGAATCTGTGCACTTTGGCTCCGGAAAGACAGGTGTGCAGGAAGAACCTGGTCCCTCGCCAGCCGCAGCACTCACATTCCACTTTGCGTTTCCCAGTCAAGAGCAGGCTGACTAAATCTCTTGACCATACAAGCAGGTCCCAGAACAGCCATAGCCACGCTCCACGGAGCCAGAACTCCAGCTTGTAGGAATTCCTTGCTATGGTCAATGAAACGAAGGCAAAATGACGAACCACGTACAACACTGCCTCCTTTGATGGGATATCTGCTCACTACCCGTGCAACCTGTCGTCCTTCTTTGCACTTGCGACGGTAGTCTCATATACTCCTAATATCTCTCTCGCGGTGGTATCCCAACTGAGGTGCTGCACCGCAAATTCTCTACCATTCTTCCCCATTTGTTTCCTCAAATCCTCATCCTGCAACAATCCAATGATTGCCTGCGCCAGCTCGGAAGTGTTCTCAGGACTCAGTGCAATTCCGGCGTTGGCCTGGCGCAGAACGTCGCCCACCCCAGTGATATCACTCCCCACAACAGGACGTCCACACGACAAATACTCCCTGACCTTGAGAGAGGATATCCCAGTCTTCTCGAATCTAGATTTGTTCATAGGCACTACGCACACGTCCATGGACGCAATGTAGACTGGGACACTTTCATAGGGAACACGCCCCACAAATACAATCCTCTCAGATGCAGCACTCCTTTTCGCCATCTCCATCAAATGCTGCTTCAGCAGGCCATCCCCCACGATCAGGAACCAGGATTTGGGAACCCTCTCCGCTATGATAGCTGCTGCCTCCAAAAGGTATGGAACAGTCTCTTGTTCCCGGTACGAAAGGTTCCCCACAAACCCTACGCAAAGGGAGTCAGTTTCCATCCCGATTTCTCTCCGTGCCTTTTCAACGTCCATCGGCCTGAACAGGTCCGTATTGACTCCGTTGGCAATAGCAAAGACCTTCGCCGCTGAAAGGTGGTGTCTGCGCTGATAGTTGGTCTTGTTCTCGGGGGTCTCAACAATGACTGCACGCGAGAGCCTACAGTTTGCTCTTTCCATCATAGCATACAAGCCTATGAGAAGAGCGCTGCTATTCTGACCTTTGAGCTGCTCAAGAAGATCCCCAGACAAGTGTAGGAGATGAGGTATTCTGGTCAGGCGGCCGACAAGCGCTGGCGAAAGCATGGCCAATGCCGGCCTGCTGTATATCCAGTCCGGCCTCTTCTTCAAACACAAGAAAAACATGTGTGAGATGAGAAACAATTGATAGAGTATATATTTCAGACCCCATACCTTCACAGTCGGCACGAAGTGAATACCCGGATCTTCAGGCCTAGCATGCTTCCTCTCTGTCGTAGGGCATAACAGAAGTACTTCGTGGCCCTGTTTCTTAAGGCTGTTCCTCAGTTCCAACACCGTTACATTGGGGGCGCATCCCTCAGTAAGAGTCTCACAAACCATCCAGATCTTCATTATTCTGCGCCTCGGCCTGATGGGAACGATGAATTTGCGTGCAATTCCCTGGCAATTGTTGCCCTACCAAGATATCCTTCTCATTATGATGCACTTCCATCTGATGCACAGTTCAGATGAACTAAGTACTGTCTATGCATGTCCCCTTGAGGACATCTCTCCAACGCTCGACTGTCCTCTCATAAGTGAAGTTATCCTCCACAAAGGTTCTGGCATCGGCCTGCATCCTCTCCAAATCGGGGTGATCCAATACCTCAATGATCTTGTCAGCTATCGTCGGAGGCCTATTGTCCTTCAGCAGGAAACCAGTCCTATTGTCAACCACTGTGTCCAGAACACCACCTACGGCATTTGCCACAGAAATAGCTCCACAAGCCATAGCCTGGAGATTGGCGGCTGGCAGAGATTCCGTGTATGAGGGGAGGACATGGACTTTCATTCCATTCAGAGCCTCTGGGACCTGCGCATATGGCACCCAACCACTGAAGTCGACACTGCTCATGCATCCTGCCTGCTGTAATCTCCGAATCATCTCATCTTTCAAGGGTCCATCACCAACTATGACAAACCTCACATCGCTCCGCCTCGCCAGTACAAGCGGTATGGCATCAGCAAGTTCCAATACTCCCTTCTCGGCAGTCAGGCGACCGACATAGCCAACCACGTTCTGTCGTTCTGCAAAGCCCAGCTTGATGCAGAAAAGATCTGTATCTACATAGATCAGGGCCGAAGAAACGACTGTCTTGTTTTTGAACCTACCGATGCCTGGCGATTCAAGCATGCGTGGTGATTCCAGGGCTATTCTCTGAGCCAGGACATGGTTGGCACCTTCTATGACCTCGGTTATCGATGCCAATATCCATCCGAGAGGTGCGGGGTACATTTGCTTGATACTCTGAGCCTCTGAACCCGTCACAACGACAATAATCTTCTTTCTCAAGGCCCATGCCAGCAGGGTAGGCAGGAACACTGTGCCTCTCCCAAAGAGTAGAATGACTATGTCCATGTCTTTTCTCAACGCCAGCAGCTCAACCGACAGGGTGAACTGAGATGTCAAGAGTCGCCACATTTTGGACATAATGCGTTCATTGAGCGACTTGACCACCGAGGCTTTCACGTTGACTATCCGCACATTACTCGGATTGCTGGCGGGGAAGTAGTTCCCGGTGATAACCGTGACATCCCTAGCCAGAGCGGCCAGTACATTCGTGTACATACCGAGAGGAAGTTGACCACACGGCTGGTCTGGATTCCTCAACGGGAATACGACTACTGCGATGGCGTGTTGCTGGTTCGACTTCTTTTCCACCGCTTCTTCAGTACACACTGGGCCTCAGAGCACTGACGTTGAATGGTGCTGTCCCAACAAAACCTACCTATGATGACCTGCCACAAACCGGCGCCCGATTTCCTCTCAGCTCTTTCTTCGACTGGGTTCATCCTGGATCTCTCGGTACAGTTCCAGAATCTTCCCAAGAATGATATCAGAATCATAATCCCGTTCGATATCACGCCGTGCCTGATTACCCAGTCTTTCCCGCAATGCCTCATCCCCTAACAGGAGATCAATCTTCTCCGCCAGCGCCATCGGATTCCGCGGCTCCACTACCACTCCATTCCTCCCATCCTCCACCACATCCCTGTTGCCCGGAACATCTGTTGTCACTACACACTTTCCATAACTCATCGCCTCGAGCAGTGCTAGTGGCATACCCTCCCCAAGCGAAGGCAGCACAAATACATCAGCCGCCACATACGCCGCTCCGAGTTCTCCCTTGGCGAAGTTCCCGACGAAGAACACATCGCGCTCTAATCCCAGTTGCCGCACTTCCTGTACCAGTGCCTGCTTGGTGCCCCCATACCCTGGTGCTTCACCACCTATGACGACCACGGCAGGTCTCGTGCCGGTACGCCTTGCCGCCTGGATGAGATACGTCAACCCTTTTATCGGTAGGAGTCGACCTACGAACAGGATGAGCTTTCTGTCTCCAAGGCTATACTTGCTGCGAAAACCTCGGGCATCTGCTCGCAGATCAATGCGATCCAGGTCCACCCACCCTGGTATGACAGACATGCGATCGGGTTTGGCCCCTAGTCCCCCCAGAATGCACGCTTGGCTCGGAGAAAGGGCAATGATCCTGTCCACCGACCTTAGGGTCCATTCGCCGACAGTCTTGTTAAAGACCACTTCAACGGCTCTTCTCAGTCCCCGATACCCGAGAATCGCCCCATGTGAGGTTAGGACGATGGGACGCCTCGCAAACATATTCGAAAATACCGTTAAGCTGGAAGAGATGTGGAAGTGGCCATGGGCATGAACGACATCAAACTCGCTGCTCTTCAGCAGCTTTGGGAACAGCCCCGGCATAACTGGATTGTTGAAGGGCGAGAACACGGCCCTGAACCTGTGCACTTCCACGCCATGCACTACTTCATATCCTCCGGTCTTCGGTACGTTCGAAGTATATACGACTACCTCATGACCGGCCTCCACAAGCTTCCGGCTCAGAGCCTCAACATGAAATTCGATACCACCAACATGTGGAGGATAGAATGGAGTGACCTGCAGAATTCTCAATTGACTCCTGCAAGCCCCAATCCTACACAAGACTCGATGCACATCTCCAAACTACGCATCCTGTGGGGAGTGCTTCTTGTCCCTATAGCCTATGACCCTGGCCGGAACACCCCCCCACAATGGCAAAGGGAGGTATGTCCTTCGTAACAACGGCACCTGCCCCAATCACCGAGCCTCTACCAATTGTCACACCTGGCAGGATGGTCACACGGATGCCTATCCAAACATCGTCCTCTATCACTACGGGAGCCACATCCCCTCCCTGCCCTTGGATAGGTTCACCTACATCACCAAACCTGTGATTCCCGGTGACAATCACCACATCCGGTGCGAACATCATGTGATCGCCAACAGTGATATTACCCGGACCATGCAGTCGCGCGTCGATGCCAATTCCCGAGTAGGCTCCCACAGCAATATGGTTGCCGATACCAAAATAGACCCCTCTTTCGACCCCCGCGCCCCTGCCATACCTCAGGAATATGCGTCGGCACAGTGCCGCCCTCAGCCTCCTGCCAATGCCCAGTCCGAATGGGTTGTAAGACGCGGGCAAGTGCCTGGCGCAACCGTAATAGAGCACCAATGCCAGTAGTCTTACACACTTGCTCATGTACCTTGTCAACCGCATACCAAGCCCAAATGTTAAGGAAGAGACGCCTCAGGCCCTGCATGGATCCATTGTCTCGTGGATAATCCGGCATGAACTGATGGTCCCGCCATCAGATGGTCAGACCAGCCCTCACTACCATCCTCCTATTGCTGCGAGTTCTCTGTCCTTTCAAAGCGATCCCACTCCCGCCGCATGAGCTCCTTCATCGATTGCAGCATCAGGGCAGCGAAGAGTGCCAGAACCCCGGTCAGGCACAGCAGCATGGCAGTCAGAAAAGTGCCAATCGCCAGTGTGCTGCTCTTGCTGTAGATATCCAGTACTCGTATGCCCAGTGCCAGTCCCCCAATCAGAAGCACGATTCCAGGGATGCCAAACAGCAGCAACGGCTGCCTCAGGCTCATCAGCACCAGCACTCTGCTTAGCACATTCATCCCATGGCCCACTGGGTTACGCTTCGCCTTGCCTACGTAGGAAACAGAGATGGGCACCTCCGCCACTTTGAGCCCGGCTTTGCTTATGGCAAACTGGATCTCCGAGCTCACCGACATGCCATTCTCTGACAGATTCAACTCTCTGAGAGCTTTGGACGAGTACGCTCTGAAGCCGCTCTGTGAGTCACTGAGCTTGTGTCCCGAGCCTACGTTGGTGACCGCCGTCAAGACACGTTGCCCCAGGCGACGATAAAAAGGTGACCTCTGGCCTTCGCCCAGAAATCGTGAGCCGATGACTACCTCAGCTTCACCAGTGAGTATTGGTTTGGCCAGTCGTGATATGTCGGCGGGGTCATGCTGCCCATCGCCATCGATTATCACCAGGATATCTGCGTTCTGCTCTCTGCCCTTCTGCAGAGCAGTGCGAACGGCTGCCCCATAGCCTTTGTTGCAGTCATGTCGGTATACTATGGCGCCGGCCTCGCCGGCAACCTCAGCACTGGCATCGCTCGAGCCATCATCTATGACCAGCACCCTGTCTACATGCTTCTTTGCCTTGAGGATCACACTGCCGATGAAGCGCTCCTCGTTGAAGCAGGGAATGGCAGCGATGATCCGAGGCTTGTGTCTTTCGTTTTCAGTCGTTTTCAGGTTCGCCACAGCTATCACCTTCTACCCAATTATCCCAGGGCTACCGGAATGAGGCCAGCAGAGTACCTAACCAGCCAATCTTAACACGACACGAGTTTGCAGTGAAGCGACTCTATCACGCGTCTCCCGTTTTTGCAACCACACCCATATTGACGATCACTGTAACGCCCTCTCCTGCGGAGGTTCTCTAAAGGGGGCTCGAGACAGATCTCCCCCGGTTTGGCGATTGATGTCGGAATCAGACATAATGCCATCTCCCTTTTGTGAACTCCCATATTCCCAAGAGCCCAGAAGGCGCAAATCGGCATTCATCTGTCTTCGAGTGATTCAAGACAATGGAGGTTCAATAGACGCGACATAATCCCGCCTACAACACGCTTCACCGTGCACATTGTTGCACTCTGCGAGTTAGGCATGATATGATAGCGCCTATATTTTCAAAAGAGGAGGGAATCTTGTTGAAACTAAGAATGGCCCTGGTCACACTTGCCCTGGGGGCAACAATAGTCCTCTCTTTGTTCTATCTGTTCGGATCGGCTGGAGCCGCCACAACAGGCACTGTCAGCCCCAGCGTCACTGTCAGCTCCACGCTTTCCCTCATGCTCGAAGATGGCGCTAATGTGCAGTGGGGAAGCAAAGGGGCTGGGACTACCCAGACCGGCACGATTCAGGCGCGAGTAGGCTCCAACACGAATTGGACTCTCTATGTGAAAAGGAGTTCGGACACTGCCATTACCTGTGGCCTAGCCGGCGAAGACGGAACTCATCATGTAAGCAGTTCCTGTTTTACATATGCCTCTGCCTCGGGCAGTCCTGCTCCTCCGGCAGGCACCGGAGTGGGTGCAACGCAGTTCGATACCACAGACACCAACGTGTGGACAGTTGGAACAGCTACAGGCGATTGCAGGGTAGCCGTGACTTACTCCCTTGTCATACCGGCCGATCAGTTGCCACAAGGGTATTCCGCCACTCACACCTACACCGTGGTACCATCATAGGATTGACTCTGCCCGGATCAGAACAAGCCCTTTGAGTTAGAGTCTTCCGTTCTCGGATGTAATGGAGGCCGTCTTGGCCTCCAACGACGGGGAGGGGGAAAGCCCCTCCCCTGTTCTTGTGTGGTTTGCCGGGTTCTGTGAACCTATCATGCTGACAATGTTGAGATACTTAGCCAGGGCACTGGCGGTATTCCTGGCCGTTCTGCCTGTTCTTCACATATCGTCACTGCCCGCATCGGCCGGTGTCAGCATAATGCTCTCGCCCACAAAGACAGACCTTATGGTCAACAGTGGGGAGACCTCCACCCAGGAGATCAGCCTACGGAATACGGGTGATGAGCCAACCAGAGTGCGAGTGTACGCCTTGGACTTCTCCATCGACAGGGAGAACAATTACACCTTCTCCGAACCGGGGCATGAGAGCTATTCCTGCGCCAGTTGGCTTGACATCCAAGAGTCCGAGTTCGTTCTCGGCCCGGGCGAGACCAAGCAGGTGCAAGTCACTATCTCAGTACCTCAAGCGGTGGAACCCGGCGGTCACTATGCCGCCTTGTTCTTCGAGACCGTTCCGCCCGAAACCCAGCCAGGCGTTTCGGTAGCCGTGGCTGGCAGAATTCCGTCCCTGTTCTACCTGACCATCCCCGGCGTAAGCGACGCAGATATTGTAGCCAATGCCGAAATCAGTTCCCTAATGCTGCCCGGATGGGTGGATGGAGGCCCCGTCCAAATCGGAGCTGTGGTCCACAATACAGGCAATGTGCACCTGACCATCGCCACCAAGGCCTACTTCACCGATTTCCGCGGCCGACAGGCCGGCGAAATCGATTTGGGCCAGACGACGGTCCTGCCCGGCGCGGAGCGGGCCATAACGGGAACCTGGGAGAAGACCCCCTTCGTCGGTCCGGTGAAGGCCAACTTTGTCATCGGCTACTTCGATGACCATGAGGAGCTGGTGAACAAGAGCATGGACGGCAATTTCTGGATCATCCCCTGGAAGGTCATAATTATCGCCATCGCCTCGGTTGGCCTGATCATCGTGGCGGTGCTAGTACTCAAGAGCAAGTTCCGCCTGAAGCTGGAGAGACGGGAGCCCAATGAACAAGCATGAAGTGATCATCATCGGTGGCGGCCCCGCCGGGCTCACGGCCGGGGTCTACACTTCCAGGATGGGGCTGAAGAGCCTTCTGATAGAGCGCGGTCTCTTTGGCGGCCAGATGGTCAACGCCACGCTCATAGAGAACTACCCCGGCTTTCCCCAGGGAATCTCCGGACTCGATCTGGCTTCCCTGATGCATCAGCAGGCAGGCAAGTACGGACTGGAAATCGCCACGGCTGACGTCACCGGCATTCAAGCCGGGCAGCCACACCGTGTTGTGACCAGCGACCAGACCTTCGAAGGTGGAGCAGTGATAATCGCCACCGGGACGCAGTACCGCAAGCTCGAAGTGCCCGGAGAGGAGCAACTCGTGGGGCGGGGGATTTCGTACTGCGCCACCTGCGACGG
>JAFNFZ010000312.1 GCA_017885485.1 Chloroflexota bacterium | reverse complement strand
GGTGTGTATGCTGGCGATCACCACGAGGATTCGAAGCAAGCCCTTTGAAGTAATATGGACGCCGCCGGTTTCACCCAGTGTGGGCGAATACTGCTTATCGAAGAGGGTGCCGCACTGCCGCACTTCTCGACCAGAGCTCCCGGCGAACGCGCTGACTGACAGGACAGACCCCAGGCAGGCGCACACAAGGAAAAGTACTGCAGAATTCGCTCTCACACTCTGATCCTCGGCAAACTCTCTCCAGCCAAATTTATCTCGTCGCTGCCTGTGCATATCCCACCCTGAGACAGCACAGGCCGAAAATACTCCCAGTTGCCCGGACGCGCTCAGCGCAAAACACATCCNNATCAAGAACTACTGATCAATATAGCACAAACTCACATGACTCTCAACTCCATCGAAATGATAAGATCCCTGCTGGAGTTCCTTGTGGCCACGCTATCTTCGTTTGGTCCTCTATTTTTAGATTGTATCACCTGATACCTAGGCAAAAAGTGGTTACTTTCAGTATCTCTTTGCCGGAGGTATCATATGTTGGATCAACCACTCACAGCTCGGCTTCAGTCGAAGTCGGTCAAGCAGTCCATCATCTCGAGCATCGCCAGGGATTTTAACCTCACTCCTATCCTGGCAGAAGCGTACTTCTCTCAGATCAGCGATTACTTCCTTCAGCATGCTGAGGTTCAGCTCGGCGCAGGTCAGTGTCATTACCTGGCCGTCGATGAGAACGAGCCCGCCGGCAAGCCCATTGCTCTCTGCAAGAAGGTCTCCGTCAAGCTGACGCTGCACAACCCTGAGGAAGACCTCCCTGTGTACAAGAGGTCCGGGCTTCATGGTCTCAGGCAACACAAGATCGTCCGCATCACCAACGAAGCCGTCGACCAAGGTGGCGTTCTCTCCTACGAGGATATTGCCTTCATCCTCACCTGCAGTGTCGTCACCATCAAGCGCGACATGAGCCATATGCGCAAGAAGGGGATCATTCTCCCCTCACGCGGCTGGCGTCATGAGATGGGCCGCGGACAGACGCACAAGACGCAGATCCTTGAGCTCTACCTCTCCGGCTACCAGTTCTCCGAGATCGAGCGTCGCACCAGACATTCTGAGACTGCCATCAAACGCTACATCCAGGACTTTGCTCGCGTGGTGCTGCTCCACAAAAAGGGCTTCTCCATCGATCAGATCCGTATCTCCACAGGCTTCTCGCACCGCCTGATCAATGAGTACCTCACGCTCCTAAAGGCACATGCCAGAAGCCGGGAGCTCAAACGGATACTTCAGAGCCCAAAAAAAGGGGGCGCTGAACACTATGATTGCAAAGAACTTACGCTTTCTCCCCAGGGACACCCGCGACCATTCGCCCTCTGCCATCGCCATGCGTACGTACCAGCGTATGAAAGGCAAATCTCTCAAGCACATCATCCTCGACCGCTTCCTCAACCACTACGGCTACGATAAAGGTGCCGTGACTGCCTCCGCCATCATCGATGATCTCCTCGCTCTCATCGAGCAGTACTACCGGTACAACGACAACTCCTTCCTGAAGCCGGGACAGATCGTCTGGCATGCTGTCCCCGTCGATGAGTACCCCAAGAAGGGTAAATCCATGGCCCAGACTAAACTCAAACCCGTGGTCCTCGACATGATCACCGACGATGATATTGAAGGACTAAAAATCCCTGTCGGTACTCACGAGCTCAAGATGAAGAAGATCGAACGTTTGGCAACTCAAGCCTACGACCAAGGCGCACTACTCTCTCAGCTCGATCTCGCCGTGCTTCTGGCAATCACCACGGTCACGGTCTCGCAATGCGTCAACGAGTACCACAATCTCTACAACAGATCCCTTCCTACCCGCGGCAACATCCAGTTCATCGGGAGTGGCCAGACGCACAAGCGCGTGATCATCGCCCTTCACCTCAAGGGCTATCTCGTACCAACTATCTGTCAAAAAACAAATCACTCCAAGGAATCTGTGGAACGCTACATCCGTGACTTCGAATCCGTCAGACTCTTGTCATCCAAGTTCGATGATCCCGAGGTCATCTCTCGCATTGTCCGTCTCACTCCCTCAGTCGTCAAGAAGTACCTCGATCTGGTACCACTTGACTCCTGAGAGAGCAAATCGTAAACTACATACCCACCCACACCTGGTATCAGGTGATACTATTTAAGCATGACCATCTTCTTCGTCGAAACGAAGCCGCCAGACTGGAGTCTATAAAGATAGATGCCACTGGCAACCTTGGACCCTCCAGTGTTCGTACCATCCCAGGTCACTTCCATATTCCCTGCCCGGAGGCCCTCGTCAATGATCGTCTTCACCAGGGCACCTGTCATGTCAAACACTTCGAGTTTCACGTGCCCTTCACTCGGCAGTGCGAAGCGAATAACGGTCGAGGGATTGAATGGATTCGGGTAGTTCTGGTCCAGCTTGAACTCTGTGGGCACCGCCCCTGCAATTTCATTCACGCTGAGCGGCGTCCATCCGAGGGTCTTGTAGAGCAGGCGAACTGCATACTTGGCGTTGTGAGCGCCCATGCTCTTGTCGTTCAGCACGAAGCGGTAGTTCCAGATACCTGCGACAAGGTCAAGCCGGTCTTTGATCAGGAGAGAATCGGCAGCCGTAACGCTACCGTCTCCAATCACTTCGCCGGTGCCATCCTTTGGAAGGATATCTTTTACCTTGGCAAGCAGACCCTCGATTTCAGTCTCAACGGTCTACAAGCCGACGGATGTCTGCAGTAAATGCCATGGTGAGATCGAGGATTTCGCGGACATCAAGGCCTTCTATGACTACGATCGCAACGGAATGATTGAGGGCGTTGAGACTGAAATCGAGGGTNNGCAGACATCCGTCGGCTTGTAGACACCGGTACCGAATGTCGTGTCCGTCATGCTGAAGGAGTGGTTAGGGAGCATGTTTCCGCCGCGATCCAGCCTGTTCTTGCGGGGCTGCATATGGCAGGTCACGCAACCGTTTTCAAGACCCGTGTGTGTGTTAATGCCCGTAAAGGTTTCATCTCCGAACTGATAGCCATTAGAGCCGTAGAGCATGTCAGCTTGCGGGTTATTATGCGGGCCGAAGCGGCTCGTGAAACCAAAATACGGAGGGCTGTTTGGATTCACACGAACTTTGACACTGTAACGGGCTGCGTGGCAGTTCGCGCAGAACTGGCCAGTGCCTCCAAACCCCGCGGGAA
>JAFNFZ010000311.1:645-12640 GCA_017885485.1 Chloroflexota bacterium | reverse complement strand
TTGCTTGCTGAGAACCGCCGTCTATTCCACGAGTTTGAGCGCCTGCCAGAGCCACTCCCCGTAGATCCAGAGGATTTCAACAGCACGCTCTTCAACCCTCCGATCGCCACCCCGAAAGTGGCTGACACCATTCCAGCAGTCAACAACGATCCGCCTTTGTCGGGCAAGATCCGGCTGTTTCGTTCCCTGTTTCGCGGACGGGAGGACGTGTTTGCCAGACTCTGGTGGAGCCGGAGGAGTCGCAAGATAGGCTATAGCCCAGTTTGCAGCCACCGGTGGAACCCAATGTTATGTGGCGCACCGAGTACAAAGTGCAGCGATTGCCCTAATCGGGACTTCACCCCTGTGAGCGATGGGGTAATTCAGTACCACCTGGAGGGAAGACACATCATTGGAATCTACCCTCTTCTGCAGAATGAAACCTGCTACCTGCTGGCCGTCGATTTCGACAAGCAGTCGTGGATGGAGGATGCTGCTGCGTTTCTAGAAACGTGCCGCCGCATGGCTATTCCAGCAGTGGTTGAGCGTTCTCGGTCAGGGAGCGGTGCTCATATCTGGGTATTCTTCTCCGAGGCGGTCCCGGCTTCAACGGCACGCAAGCTCGGCTGCTACTTACTGACTGAGGTGACTTGAACTCCGGTTGGTCTATAGGCTGAAGGCCAATTCGAAGGGTCGAGTTCTGTGTATCGTCCAGTATAGCCCACCATGTTTATGTCTGCTTGCTGCTCATCTACTGACCTGCTCGCAGAAGTGTAGCAAGTGCGAAGCATAAGTTGGCAGATCACTTGCTGCCTCCTCGCAGTCCCCCGGGGCGAGTGGCCCACATGTGCTGTAGCTCAACCTCAGCCTTGATACACATGTGAGAATCTTGACCCTGTCCCAATCGCTACCTACAATCCTAGACGTAATATCCAGGCCAGGAGGGGTGAAATGCGGTTCTTCAGACTGTTGGCAACTAGCGTTGTGTTGTTGGTACTGTTCGGTGGACTTCTAGGCACAGCTTGTACTGGTGCCAAAGGTGAACGAGGTGAGAACGGTGCAGACGGGGTTGGAATCGAAGATGTCGTCAACAACGCCAACGGAACCATCACAGTCATTCTGACCAATGGAGAGAAGTACACCTCGGACAACCTGACTGGCCCACAGGGAGCGAAGGGCGACAAAGGTGACACCGGGCCTCAAGGCCCACAGGGCATTCAGGGAACACAGGGGCCACCGGGGCCGAATACGATAGCGGCTATGGGCAACATAGCCGCTGACTGCACGATTATCCGAGGATACAACGTGACTAGTTGTATCTGGGAAGACACCTACGCGCGATACAGGATTGCCCTCACTGGCATCTCATACAGCGAGAATAGCTACGTGACGATGGTGACGCCCGAACTGGGGCCATTATTCCTGGATGTTGCCTATGCGAGCTATGGCCAATCCAGCGACAATCTAATCGTGCAAATCTGTGATCAGCACATGGCCCCGATTCGGAGCGACTTCTCCTTCGTGGTCTTGGGGTATCCGGACTTGAGCTGAATCTATGGGCGGCACTGTGTGGTGGTTGGCAGGGGACACCGTTCTTCTTGCTCCCCTTGACTATCCGGGTTGTAGGGATGGGGGTGGACGCCATGACCGTGCGATTACACCAGACTGAAGGCCAGTGCGAAAGTTGCGGTTCTGCCTATCGTCCAGTATAGCCCACTGCTTGCAGAAGTGTAGCAGAGGTCAGCAGATCACTTGCTGAGCATCTGGAAGACCGCTATTTGGGCATGCCGTAATCACTTTGCCGGTTGAGGATCCAGCGCTATGCCCTCTGGTAGGTCGATCTAGATCGGCCACTGCGGAAGAAATCCAGGACTTATTGGTTGAACCTATCCCCAACTCCACGGTGAAGGGGAAGGTCTTCCCTCTCTTTGGAGAAGCCCCGGGGTGGCCTAGCCGAGATAGGTACCCAGGAAGTACGGCCACACCACTATGCCCAGGATAATCTTCCACCAGGCCAGGTGGGCGAAGCTTATGGCAAACAGCCAACCAGCAAACCAGAAAGTACCCCCTATAGACGCTTCCTTCATGCTTTCCTCCTACACGACCCGTACACTGTCTCTGCCGAATATTGGCTGTGTCTCAGGCAATTCCCTGGTGTCGATGTACGACACAGCGGGGTGACAGACATGCCTGCGATCCAGTAGACTCCTACAAAGCCTGCTCCCTGAGGGTGAATGGCGGATACTCGTCTGTGGTCAGCAGGGCAGCGTATGCCAAGACCCTCAATGACCACCGCATCACTCCCACCACGAAGTCGAATAGTCCCTTCGGATAGCGACCGGTGAACAGAATGGCGAACCAGGTGATTATCACCACGAAGACGGTGGCAATGCCCAGGAAGAAGAGGACGATGTAGTGCGGGATGGCCAACAACCACTTCACCAGCGGCAGCCACCGATTCAGATCCTTCCCGGCATCCGGGTATGGTATCTCGATATGGACTGCCTGCTCTTCGTCTGTTGACGGGTACTCATCCCTCAGCAGAGCCAGGTAGACTCCCACCCGGGCGCTGAACCTGGTCAAGGCGATGTTCCAGTCAAANNCAGCGCGGGTACTTCCGTTTGAAGAGCAGCATGAGCACGGTAGCCAGGAACAGCACTCCGCCGGCGGAGAAGATGGCGACCCATCCGTGGTCCTCTCCCCATTAGAAAACGGAGCCATTGACCAAACACAGCAGCATGCCTATGGGGATGATGACGACGAGACGAAAGAACGAAGTCAGCCGGTTCAACTCGCGGTCGGGATAGTCAACCAACAGGCTCGCCGGATATGGTTTCTTGCCCTCAGCCATCAGAGCACCTCCTCATTACTGCCAATATTGTAGTGGCCTGCTTTCGCCCTGGAAACCCCTTTCATTCAACGAACACCCTGACGCTCTCTCCAGTCTTGCTTACGACGTCCACTTCCAGATCGCTCAGGGACCCGATAAGCTCCTCGATGTCTTCAGGTTTCATGTTGCGCGCGTCGAAGTCGATGCCTTTCTCGTGCAGGGCCAAGTTCACCTTGTCCCGGGCTTCAGACGGTATCAGAGAGGTCAGCTTGATACCGGCACGGATCAGCGACATGGGCACCCGAATGTTCACTCGGTCGTAGTTGCCGGACCGCTCGCTTTCGGGGTTGGGCAGCACAGTGACCCGCAAGTACTTGGCCTTGTCTTTGACGGCAGTTGCCGCCCTGCCAGTACTTTCGCGTCTGCCCTCCCCACCATCTATGGCGCTGAGCAGGCGAAAAGCATCGTCGGCGCTAATCTTGTTCTTGGCCAACATCTCCAGGATCTTCTTCTTGTTGTCTGACATGACTTTGTCCTCCTTCGCTCGCCTATACGACGGAAACCGACACGCTCTGGCGACCACTGTGAACATTGATGCAAAGGCCACGCATCGAGCAGAATATGTCTACCGAGGCTCTCAGAGTGAGCAATGCTCTCTTCCCCCAGCCGCTGGGCCAGAGGACGATTGTTGCCACAAGGATCAGAGGGGACAGGATGATGAACACCACCAGCGCCAGCGGCAGCAGCAGGAAGAGTGGCAACCACAAGCCGATTGCCCTTCTCTCCGCCTGGATTCTTATGTGCATCAGCACGGGCGGTCGCTTCATTCTGATAGCCTCCTTAGTACCTCGTCGACGGAGATCTCGCCGCGCTCCAGCCCGCCGATCGCTTCCTCGTCCGGTGATACTTCCACGGTCTCAACAAACTCAAGGCGCCGGGCGATCCGGTTGAGCCGATTTTTCACCGTGGGATAGCTTATGCCGAACATCTCTTCCATCGCCTTTATGGAGCCGTGACAGCGGACGAAAGCCATGACAAAGACTTGATCCTCAGCGGACAGACCGGCCAGCCGCGGGAGTGCGAAACTGCCCTCAATGGCAATATCCTCATCCACCACACGTACGCGTTCAACTGTTACCGGCTTGCCCTGGGTCATTCTGGTCAGTTCCTGCCAATCTCTAGCCATTTTCGACCACCTATTACAATAATTGATTTCAATATTGAGTTTAGTGATCTATGATAGCACTGAAGCTTGATTTTGTCAATACCCCTTCGTTGTCGGGGGATTGACCCGGGGTTTCGTCGTGACCAGTGACTCATGGCTTGGTCTAGGATTCGAACTGCACAAGACTAGAACAGACCCTGGCGAGGGCAGTGTGATATGTTCGGTCCTACGGTGCGGTCAACCATGGTGCAGACCGGCCAGGCTGAAGGCTAGTTCGAAGGTTCTGGTTCTGCCTGTCGTCCGGTGTAGCCCACCATTGCTTGGGAGAGTCCGATGCGGCTGGATTTGCCTAGACTCTGATCTCAAATGGTATGCATGCGGGAGTAGGTCTATTGTGGGCCTGCAATCCTGGCAAAGGCAGCCACCCCATGCCCAGGAGGACAAGATGCTAGAATTGAGATACAACGAAAGGATAGGTAAATGCGCATCTTGATCACAGGAGGTTCTGGTCTGATCGGTCGGGCGCTCGGTGGTGGCCTAACCAACGATGGCCATGAAGTCATCATACTCAGTCGCCATCCGGAGAGAGTCGTTGCTCTGCCACCGGGCATGAGAGTGGAACGCTGGGATGCACACACTCTTGGGGACTGGGGTTCCCTAGTTGATGGTGCTGATGCTATTGTCAACCTAGCAGGTGAGAGCATTGCGGGTGGACGGTGGACATGCGAGCGTAAACGCCGCATATGTGAGAGCCGTCTGAATGCCGGTCGGGTTGTAGTCCAGGCAATCGAATCAACCACCCGTAGGCCTCGAGTGCTTATCCAGGCATCGGGTGTCGGATACTATGGTCCCTGCGGCGATAATGATGCGACTGAAGACAGCCCGGCAGGGAAGGACTTCCTGGCACAGCTAGCTGTCGAATGGGAGTCCTCCACCTCCGCACTTGAAGCGTTAGGGGTACGGCGAGTGACGATTCGCACTGGAGTAGTGCTCAGCGACCAAGGTGGTGCACTGCCTCGAATGTTGCTACCTTTTCGTCTCTTTCTTGGAGGTCGTTTGGGCAATGGCAAGCCAATGGTTCCCTTGGATCCATGTGGTTGATGAGGTGGGCGCCATCCGCTTTCTGATCGACAATGAAGTCGCAAGTGGGCCTTTCAATCTGGCTGCTCCGAGTCCCATCACCAACGCCGATTTCAGCCGCATGGTAGGACAGCAACTGAGGCGGCCAGCGTTTGTGGCAACTCCTGCATTTCTGCTGCGACTCCTCTTTGGTGAGATGGCAACTGTCTTGCTGGATGGTCAGCGGGCGATCCCGCGGCGTCTGATGCAAGCAGGCTACATCTTTCGGTTCACTGACGCTGCTTCTGCGCTCCAGGACATACTGGCGTGATCGTCGCCCTGCGGCTCTCAAAGTAACGCTACCATCACCGAATCCCGAATAGGGCCCCCACCACTGCAGAACTTCAGGCCGCCCCCTTGTATCCTCCAGGCCGAGGTTGACGCTGTCTGTTTTCCTATGCTATTGTCCGAGGCGAATCCCATATACAAGCACTCGAACAATAGTGCAGGAGGTGAGGGAATGGCATTCGTAACCATCGACTGTCCACACTCTGAGTGTAATGGAGTCCTCGTACTGGGAATTGATGAGCGTGGAAGCCTCTTTGGGCCTAGGAAGTTCAAACAGGTGAACAAGCAAGCTATGATCACGCTCTACTGCCCTGTGAATGAGAAGCACGAGATAGTGGTTGGGTTCGATCACGTGAAGAACCAGGAATGACCCGGGCGTCCCTCCCCTGCCAGTTTTCCACTGCCCCCTCTGTATCCAAGCTGAGGTTGGTGTCGATATTGATATAATGGTGTGGAAGCACCCGCTCTTGTTGAATCTATGAGAACGAAGCTCTTGGCAATAGTCGGCTCTCAAAGGGAGAATGGCAACTCCTACTCACTGGCTAGAAGCGTGCTTGAGTCCGTCGACGCCGATTGGGACATAATCCAATTGGCAGACAGAAGAATAGAATTCTGCAATCTCTGCGAGGAATGCAAAGACAGAGAGTGTGTCCTTGAAGATGACCTTGATGAGATTCTCTCAGCGATGAGGAGTGCTGACGGAATAGTCTTTTCCGTACCCAAGTACCTAGATGCTCCTTCAAAGTTCTTGGCGCTCTTGGAAAGACTAGCTACGATTGTGCATGTGCGCAGGCACATGGGTTATGGTGGACCTGTCAGGAAACCAGACTGCAAGCTCTTCTCGGAGCACAAGCCTTTCTGCCTCTTTGCTTTGTCAGGCACAGGGAAGGTCAAGAAAGGAAACCTGCAGACGGTTGTCGACTACATTGAGTTCGTTGGACTGACATTGATTTCGCATGACGATCGTCCCTTCATTGCCGTCAGCGTTAGAGCAGGGGATGAGAGGGGCGAAGTCCTAAGAAACAAGGCTGCCATCAAGCAGTGTAGAAGCCTCGTTCAGAAACTGATCTTGTCAACCACGGCAGGGCAACATACTGGCAACTCTCTGTAGAGCTCTAGCCTGTCCCCTCCTACCCCTTCAGCCCCAGATGGTCACAGAGGGTGTCTGCAAGGTTCTGGGGTACTGCCTATCCTTAGCCTCTACGGCTGGATTTGCCTAGACCCTGATCTCAAACGGTATGGACGCGGGTGTAGGCCTATTGTGGGCCTGCAATCCTGATGGCGATGTCATCATCCCAGCGGCTGCCTTGCAGGGCCTCAGGCTACCCCTTCATGCCTTCAGGGCTTCACTAGAGGCCACAGGACAGCGATCCAGAGCCAGGGCATACCATCCTTTGTCTCCAAGCTGAGTTTGGGTTGTAGGCTCTCCGAAATAGGGACCAAGGTCTCAGGACAGTGGGTTGACCAATGTAGAGTAATTGTCACGCGGTCGAGAGAAGATGAGGAGGCTAGAAAGAGATGTCCTCCACGAAGTGTGGGAAAGAGAACAAGCACGATGCTGGCGTTTGTATCCAATGCGGTGCAGCGCTTGTCAAAAGACAGGCTCTAGGCGAATCAGCCGCCTTCTGCCAGGAAGAACGGAGCGACTCAGAACCTCAAACAGCTTGAGTGCTAGCTCATGGCCTGCCGCAGACGCTTGTATTGCATGACCATCCTGGCCGCCTTAATGCCACCACCGGAAGCCTTATGAGTACCCATTCCGGGGATGCCCACATCCGCACCGGTGTAGAACAGGCCGCCGATCGGCGCTTTGGGCGAAGGCTGGTGCTTGCCGCACTGGCCGGCGATCTGGCCTAGGCCAACGCACTCTCCACCTTGCCCCTTTACCACGCTGTCCCGCGTGAACTCCGAGATTTCTTTCGGCCCCTCGATCTCCTTGTAGATCACCGCGTCCATCACTCCTGGATAGAGCTTGTTCCACATACCGTCCATCTTCTGCAGCAGCATCTTGATCTCCTTGGCAGTTGGATCAGGAGAGCAGATAGTGCCGGCCACGAGGCATTGCTTGCCCGGTGGGGCCATGGTCGGGTCGAAGTTGGACGGAACCGTGCCGAACATCAGCACTTCGTCCGGGATCTTGCCGGAGCGCATTTTGAGGAATCGTTCCAGGTTCATGGTGGTGTCATCGGCCCAGATGTTGTACATCTGATACTCCAAGACCTTCTTGTTCAAATGGTACCTGACGCCGGTGAAAGCCCACCCAGGGACAAGATCCTTCACCCAACTTACGTAGCTGGGGTCGAGGTGATCTTCTCCCACCAGTTTGAGCACGGTAGGTTGTAGACCGGCATCGCTGACAATGATCGGTGCTTCAAATGTGTCATCATCGGTGCTCACGCCGGTGACTCGCCCGTTGCTGACCTTTATCTTCTGTACGCGTGTCTTGGTACGAATCTCGCCGCCAGCAGCCTTCATGGCATTGGCGATGTCCCCCAACACCCGACCAAAGCCGCCGACGTAATACCCGGCCGCACCACGCAAGGCGATGTCCTGCATAATCGCGATCTGCTCAGAGGCCGAGACCAGATCTATCGGCTCGGCAAGTGATGCGTTGGCGTGCATCATCAAGTAGCTGTAGACCTGCCAGGGGATATCCTTGAACTGCGAGAGCCACTGCTCTGTGGTCTGGTCGTCCAGTGCGCTGACCTGATCTGCAGGCATCATGGCCATATTGACCATGAAGTTCAAGGCTGCGTCCTGCTTGGCCGGTTCGAGGTCCCACAGCTCGAAGAGTGGCCCCGGCTGCAATCCTGTGTCCGCGGGAAGAGCGCCGAGCTTGTACTTGCCCGATGGACCTCTATAGGCGAGGCCTGCAACGCTCAATGGGATCGGCTTGAGCATAGACTCGATGCCCAGTTCCTTGAAGACTGTGGCGAAACTGGGGCCTTGTGCGGGTACCTGCAGCTTCGGCGCCTGGTCGCAGGTGAACCCGTCCTTGGTGGGAGTGACCGCCTTTCCGCCCAAGCCCTCGTTCTTCTCAACAATGAGAGTCTTCAGCCCCCACTTTGCCAGAAGAGCGGCACATGAGAGACCGCCTGGCCCGCTGCCTATGACGATGACATCGTACTTCTTAGCCATCACACCCCCCTTTGGTTTCTTGCGTCAGCACTCGCTTGACTCCGGTGACCGTATGATAAGCATGACAGCAGTTGCTCTGCAAGCCTCAAATGCTTTGGGCCGACTGGCCACCTCCCTCAAAGTCTCATTCTCGTCCCTACAGGACGCGGGCGACTAGTATCCCCGAATTCTACAGTTTGGGAGGCCAAAAGGCGATTCTGCACGGGAAACATGGCACAGTTCACCTCTTTGGCACCACAGGGATGATTGGTATTGACCTGCCTCGAGTAGCTGTATCACTTCTCAGGCTACAGTTGCCAGACCGAAGGCCAGTTGGAAGGCCTTGGTTCTGCCTATCGTCCAGTACTGCCCACCAACTCCCTGCAAGGTTCGGCGAAGGTCAGCAGATCACTTGCTGCGGGTTCACAGTTCTGCGTGATGCAGCCCACTTAGGTTAGCCTTGTCTCTTGCTAACATTCCGCCTCAGGATTACCATTCTCACTGGCGACGTGATTCATCGCGCGTATGGCGTACCGAATTCTGGAAAGGAGCCAAAAGGACGAAGTATGGGTGACAGTCATTCCGGCAACCAGCCGCTAAAAGGCATTCGGGCTCTGGAGTGGGGGGCGTTTCACGCCGGCCCGGGGACCCTTGCGATCTTAGGCGACCTGGGAGCCGAAGTCATCAAGATAGAGCTGCCCAAGACCGGCGACCCCATTCGCATGCTGTTACGTTTCGGCAACTTCCCCGTGGCTAAGGACGGTCACAGCACCTTCTATGAGGGAGCCAACCGCCACAAGAAGAGCATTGCCCTGGACCTGAGCAAGGAGGAAGGCAAGCAGATCGTCTACCGTCTCGTTTCGAAGTGCGACATATTCGTGACTAACTTCCGCGCCAAAGCCGTGAATGATCAGCGCATGACCTACGCGCATCTGCGGAAGGTCAATCCTGGGCTGATATACGCTGCCGTCTCCGCCTTCGGATCAAGAGGCCCTGACAGCGAGGCCGGAGGTTTTGATTTCCTCGGTCAGGCCAGATCAGGACTTATGTCGGCCGTGGGCGAGCCGGATATGCCGCCTCTTATCGCCCAGTTTGGCTTGATCGACCAGATCACGGCCATCACTGCCAGCCACGCCATCATGACCGCCCTCTATGCCAGAGAGCGCACCGGGCTAGGGCAGGAACTGAAGGTATCATTGCTGAGCTCCGCTATGTTCCTCCAGTATTTCAACGTCCTCAATGCCCTCATCATGGGTCAGGATGCACTGCGCCACCAGAGGAAGTCCACCGACCCGCTCCGCAATTACTACAGATGCCAGGATGGCAAGTGGCTCTGCATAACGCTGTCCCACCACCCCACGGCATGGAGGGATTTCTGCCAGGCCATCGATCACACGGAGTTGGAGCACGATCCTAGGTTCGAGAACAGGGACAAGATGTTCGAACATCGAGATGAGTTCATTGCGTTTCTGGACACGGTCTTCATTGCCAAGCCCCGTGATCGATGGCTCCGGGCTTTCTCAGAACGCGACATCTTCTGTTCTCCAGTCAATACCACGCTCGAATTGGCCACAGACCCTCAGGTGACAGCCAACAACTACATAATCGACACGAGTCACCGACTATTCGGCGACATCAAGGTGCCGGCGTATCCCGTTGAGTTCAGCGAAACGCCGGCCGCCCTCGGATTCACCGCACCCCGGCTGGGCGAGCATACCACGGAGATCCTGAGAGATATCGGCGGCTACAGCGAGACGGAAATCGCCAGGTTTCAGAATGATGGGGTGATCGACGGGGCCGGGTAGGCATCACTCATGTCCACCCCTTGTCCTGTCGAGACTCCGAAGACACGGAGACCAGCATGGCCTATTCTGCAAATTCCTGGGCGCGGGGGACTGACTCCTCATTATCCCCATCATTGACTTTCAGCACCACTTAAGACCGCTGAGCGCGGACTCTGGCAGTCCGTTGTTTCCGCGCCGAGGGGAGATCTATTCGGTGGGGTGAATGACCCCCCAGTGGTTGTACCACTTCTTAGGTTATAGTTGCCAGCCTTTGGACCTGCCCACCCTCTGTATCCAAGCTGAGGTTGACGCCCTTGATGGTCTGGCACTATCCTAAGGCTCAGCCGAGGACACGGAACCGCTGTTTGTATCTGGCCACTTTGGCAGCGGGGAGTGAGTGGCAACAGCACGATGATTTGCGCTGAGACAAGGAAGACACCGACATGACCACGTCACAGCTCGTATTGACTATCGTTGGCGGTAGTTTGTGGACTTCCATGATGATTGTATCGGCTATCACTTTGGTATACCCGAAATGGCTTATGGTTACGGCTCCAGTGATTTGCAGGAGCGGGGAACAGATGGAGTTCCATATTGGCAGGGCAAGCTATCACAGACCAGGTGAACGTGGCATCACCATTACGTGCGTGGGTAGCTCGGGGAGAAGACCCGTCACATTACGCGCCTTCTTTCTACCATGTATAGTCTTGTCAATACCTATGCTGATCATTGGGACGGCATTCCTCATAGTCATCAAGGTCTTGTAGCGGGATCGGCTGGAGACGTCGACGCCGATCAGATACGAGGCACAGAGACCTCAATCACCGCTACCCCTTCAGCCCCAAGTGGTCACAGGGCGCATCTGTGAGGTCTGGGACACCTCAACACTTCGACACTTCACCCCCGGTCCCGCCCTCCAGTTCACTTGACTTCTCTGGTCATGGCTTGTGCCCAACCGTAGCCAACGTCAACGCATACCCCACCAAGAGGCCTCCATCCCTCTTTGATTGCTTTGTTCACCTTCTTGATCAGGTTCTTCAACGACAACGTAGCGTGGATAACATTGTATTCCACAATTCACTATCTCCTCCCTTTGCGACATTCTACTACATCAGCCCCAGATGGTCACAGGGGGCGTCTACGGGACTCGGGATCTCGCCTCCTATTAGCCTCTACGGCTAGCTTTGCCTAGACTCTGATCTCAAAAGGTATCGATGCGGGTGTAGGTCTATTGTGGGCCTGCAAACCTGATAGCGCCCTACCTGACGTTGAATACGGTTCAAGTCCGTTACCCCCCCCACTGCTTGCAAGAGTGCAGCAAGAGTTGGCAGACCACCTGCCGGATGATCGCAGTCCGATGGACGGGCTTTGAGAGAAGAAGTCCTTTTATGTTGATCCGCATAACATGCCGGTATAAAATGCTGAACTGGCAGCAAGTCATTGAAGTGGAAAGGCTTGGTGGTCCTTGCGCCGGAAACCGCGAGGCATCTTGTATGGATAGAAACCGGGAATTCCGCAGCTTATGCGGATCAACATAATCACTGTTCGGTGGAGAAGCGGCACGCGGATCCGTAGACTGAGGGGATTCTGAGGTGAGAGCGGTCATCTGCACGCGCTACGGTCCGCCGGAGGTTCTTCGGCTCGAGGAACTTGCGACTCCGGCTCCCCGGAAGAACGAGGTGCGCATACGCATCTTGGCAACCGCCGTGACGT
>JAFNFZ010000311.1:0-606 GCA_017885485.1 Chloroflexota bacterium | reverse complement strand
GCGCAGTACGTGTGCTGGCCGGAAGACGGACTCCTTGCGACGCGGCCGGCTAGTCTCACCGACGAAGAGGCCGCGGCCATTCCCTACGGTGGCCTGCTCGCGCTCCACTTCCTGCGCAAGGCCGGCGTTCGAGAGGGACAACGGGTCCTCGTCTACGGGNNCCGTGGGCAAGAGGAAGAGCGCTGCGGCTCTCCGGCGGTGCCGGCAAGCGCTGGCTCCCGGCGGAGCCCGCGTCTCGGTAGACGACGGCACACCGAACCTTCGTCACGAAGACCTGGTGTTACTCGGCGAGCTGGCCACGAAGGGTGAGATCAGGCCGGTGATCGACCGCGCCTATGCTCTGGACGACATCGTCATCGCGCACAGGTACGTCGACAAGGGACACAAGCGCGGCAACGTGGTCATCACCGTGCCGTAGCGGTCCCAAGGGGTTCCCATCGAACAAGCGCATCGAGCGGACGCCGGAAGCTACAATCATCCCGATGCGACTGGGCGCCGCTCATGCGCAAGACGTTAGGTTTTGCAGGTCAGAACAACCTTGGAGGAATGCTTATGAAAGCAATTATATGCACAAAGTACGGACTGGAGTGAACCCCTGAAACTGGA
>JAFNFZ010000310.1 GCA_017885485.1 Chloroflexota bacterium | reverse complement strand
GCATCATAGCTGGCTCTCTTCAAGTTGCTCCTGAAGTAACAGCAGAGGTTGGTCGTCAGTGTGGCCTTCTGTCCCTTCAGGCTTGTCTTCCGTACTTTCTGATGTGCTTTCCATGAGGGCAAGAGGCTGGATTGGCCGTAACTCCTCAGATCCGAGGCAGCGAGCAGGAATCAATCGTCCGATAATCACGTTTTCTTTCAGTCCGACCAGTCTATCTACCTTGCCGTTTATGGCAGCTTCTGTTAGGACTCTAGTAGTCTCTTGGAATGAAGCCGCGGCCAGCCAGCTCTCCGCGTTCAGAGCAGCTTTCGTTATGCCCAGGAGAGCGGGCTGAGCCGTAGCCGGCTCGCCAGCTTCAGCCACAACTCTGGCGTTGATCTCCTCAAAGACAAAGCGATCCACCAGATCTCCAGGGAGCAGTTCGGTATCACCCGGGGAGTCGACTCTTACCTTCTGCAGCATGCGGCGGACTATGATCTCAATATGCTTGTCGTTTATGGTCACTCCTTGAGAGCGATAGACCTTCTGTATTTCATCTACAAGGTATCGCTGTACAGCTTCGCGGCCTCTAATGCGCAGAATGTCCTGCGGGTTGGCGTTGCCATCGGTGAGCTGGGCACCGGCCTTCACACGCGACTCATTTGCCACTCTGATATTTGCCGTGAAGGGGATGATGTAGTCTGCCTCCTCTTTTTCTTCATAGCTTATGACGATGGTGTCAGCTTCAATGCTTACTCTTCCGCTTAGCGGAGCTACCAGGAGTGGGGCTGGTGATAGAGCTGCAGCATGTCGCTTGGGCTTGCCTGCCGAAACCTGCTTGGCCATCACAGTTCCCACATCCACCCAGTCCCCGTCGCTGATCTGTAGCTCTGCGCCTGGCGGTAGGCGGTATTCATTGCGATACAGCTCGGAACTGGTAATCCGGATTCTGTAGCCATCCTCTGTGGGAATGATCTCAGCTATGCCATCAATCTCTGAGAGCGTCGCCTGTCCCTTTGGCACGCGTGCCTCGAAGAGTTCTTCAACGCGGGGTAGACCGGTGGTAATATCCAGCCCCATTACGCCACCGGTGTGGAAGGTACGCAGTGTTAGCTGTGTACCTGGCTCACCGATGCTCTGGGCAGCAATAATGCCCGCCGTTGTGCCCTCTTCCACAAGTCGGCCTTTGGAAAGGTCAATCCCGTAGCAGAATCGGCAGACACCGTGTCTTGACTGACAACCGAGTGGCGATCTCACGTAAACCTGAGTTATCCCTGCTAGTACGATTCGTCTTGCCTTCTCTTCATCTATCTCTTCATTTCGGTCAACTATGGTCTCGCCGTCGGCGGGGTCAAGGACTCTAGCGGCAGCCAGACGTCCCACTACGCGCTCAGACAACGAAGGCAGAAACCCGTCTTTTGGCTCCGTGTACCAGATGCCCGAGGTCGTGCCGCAGTCTTCCTCACAGACAATCACGTCTTGAACAATATCCACGAGACGTCTGGTAAGGTAGCCAGCATCTGAGGTTCTCAGAGCAGTGTCTGCCAATCCCTTGCGGGCACCGTGTGTAGAGATGAAATACTCCAGCACAGACAGGCCTTCGTAGAAGCTGGCTTTGATTGGGAACTCAATGATCTTGCCCGACGGATCTGTCATTAGGCCGCGCATGCCTGCCATCTGCCTTATCTGAGAGATGTTGCCCTTCGCTCCTGAGGTGGCCATCATGTAAACCCCGCCGTGTCGGTCAAGGGAGTCTGAGACAAGTTCCGTAACCTTGTCAGTTGTCTCCGTCCATTGGTCGACTATCCTGCTATAGCGCTCGTCATCAGTAATGAGACCATTTTCATACTGATCTTCTATTTGAGAGACGACCTTCTCTGCTTCCTGCAGAATCCGGAACTTCATCTGTGGTACCTTGATGTCATTGGTACTAACAGTAGTCCCGGACGTTGTGGCGTATCTGAATCCCAAGTGCTTGACACTGTCAGCCAGCAGAGCAGCGTCTTCGGCGCCTGACAGCTTAATGCATTCTGCGAAGAGCCTTTTCAGTCGTGACTTGTCCATCGTTTCGTTGATGAACCCTAGTCCTTTGGGGAGAACTCGATTGAATATGATACGTCCCACGGTGGTGCTCATTCGTTGCTCTCTGTCATCCGGCAGTACTTGGATCTCGGCGCCCAGGCCAATGATGCCCAGGTCATAGGACAGCTCTGCATCCTCGAAGCTACGGAAGAGTCTTCCCTCTCCTTTGGCTCCCGGCCTTGGCAACGTCAGGTAATAGCAGCCGAGCACCATGTCCAGAGTCGGTGCTATTGCTGGTTCTCCATTGCTGGGCAGGATCATGTTGTGGATGCTGAGCATCGACTTCCTTGCTTCCAGAACAGCAGCCCTTGACAATGGGACGTGTACGGCCATCTGATCGCCGTCGAAGTCCGCATTAAATGCAGTGCACACCAAGGGGTGGAGCTGAATGGCGCTTCCTTCGATCAGAACAGGTTCAAATGCTTGGATGCTGAGCCTGTGCAGTGTGGGAGCCCGGTTGAGCAGAACAGGCCTTTCCTTGACCACCTCTTCCAGGATGCTCCAGATCTCGGGCTTTGTTCTTTCTACCATTCTCTTTGCGCTCTTGATATTCGTAGCGAGGCCTTGCCGCACCAGGCGAGCCATAAGAAAAGGCTTAAAGAGCTCAAGAGCCATACGCTTTGGTAGACCGCATTGATAGAGTTTCAATTCGGGGCCGACTACAATTACGGAACGTCCGCTATAGTCAACTCTCTTACCCAGAAGATTCTGACGGAAGCGTCCCTGTTTGCCACGAAGCACGTCTGACCGTGATTGCAGGGGGCGATTGCCGGCACCGGTGATAGCTCTTCGCTGCCTGCCATTATCTATCAAGGAATCGACTGCTTCCTGTAGCATTCTCTTTTCGTTGTGGATAATGATCTCCGGTGCACCTACATCCAATAGCCTCTTGAGACGATTATTGCGGTTGATCACCCTTCGATAGAGGTCATTGAGATCACTGGTGGCAAATCTTCTCCCGTCCAGCTGCACTATTGGCCGCAAGTCAGGTGGCAGGACAGGGAGCACAGTCAGAATCATCCATTCTGGTTTGTTCCCACTGCGACGAAACGCCTCGACAACCTGCAACCTCTTGATGGCTTTCTTTCGCCTTTGCCCTGAAGCGGAGTTTGTCTCATCATGTAGCGATGAATGCAGTTCCTCCAGGTCGAGCTTCCTGAGGATTGCCAGGATAGCTTGAGCACCTGCATCTGCCTCAAAGATGGCTCCATGTTTCTTCCTCAGTTCGCGATACTTCGAGTCTGTCAGCAGTCTCAGGGGACGCAATTCCTCTATCTCTTCGATCTTCTCCTCGATCTCCTTGTCAACTCGAGCTCGCTCCTCGATGGTCATGTCTTCTCTCTCGGAGACACCCTGTCTCTCTTCCTGTAGCTTTTGGACCAGCCCTTGTCTTGCGTCTTCATCCACGTTAATTATGACATGCTGGGCGAAGTAAATGACGCGCTCCAGACTACGTGGAGAAAGGTCGAGGAGTAGGCCTAGCCGGCTTGGTATCCCCTTAACAAACCAGCTGTGAGCGACGGGGGCAGCTAGGTCGATGTGGCCCATGCGCTCCCTGCGCACTTTGGATAGGGTTACCTCCACACCGCACCTATCGCAGCGTATGCCCTTGTAGCGGATCTTCTTGTACTTCCCGCAGTAGCATTCAAAGTCCTTGGTGGGGCCGAAGATTCTCTCGCAGAAGAGTCCATCTCTCTCTGGTTTAAGACTGCGATAGTTGATGGTCTCCGGCTTTACCACCTCGCCCCACGACCAGCTCTTAATATGCTCTGGTGAGGCAAGGGAGATGCGTATTCCAGTCAGGCTGTCAGCACTCAGCAAGGCAACTTCCTCCTTGGGTCAACCCTTTTCTCCACTGGATAACTCAACTGCTAGCCCTAGACTCTGCAGTTCGCGAACTAGTACATTAAAGGACTCCGGCAAACCCGGTGGGTGCACATCATCGCCTTTGGTAATAGCTTCATAGGCTTTGGCTCTCCCTGCGATATCATCTGACTTGATAGTGAGCAGTTCTTGGAGCGTGTAGGCAGCCCCGTAGGCTTCCAGTGCCCACACCTCCATCTCGCCAAAACGCTGCCCGCCAAATTGAGCTTTGCCACCCAGCGGTTGCTGGGTGATCAACGTGTAAGGCCCTGTTGAGCGGGCGTGCACCTTATCCTCTACCAGGTGGATTAGTTTCATCATATAGACGTATCCCACCGTCACTGGCTGGTCGAACGGTCTGCCTGTACGGCCATCATAGAGGATGGTTTTGCCGTGGATTGGGGGAGAAGCCTCTTTTTCCCTGCTTATCCTCTCCACTTGGTGTTGTATTTGTTTGTTAGTGAGGCCTTCGACAGGGATGCCCAGTTCTTTCAGCCACAGGCGGAGGCATGCCCATTTGGCATTCCCGGTGTGGTCTTGCCCAAATACTTCTTTGGGATCCACTCCTTGTGTTTGGAGCCACGTTTCTGCACGCCGTAGTCTTTCACCGGAATCTGACACCAGACTGGCGACATTCGAATTGCCTTGTCGGACAATCCACGCCTTTGCCAAGGCATCTTCAATCACTGCGGTATCAGGCCCCTCAAACACGGGACAGTCAGCCCTGAAACCAAGCTCATTGGCTGCCCAGCCGAGGTGTGCCTCGAAGATCTGTCCCAGATTCATCCTTGATGGCACGCCAATGGGATTGAGGATTATGTCCAGCGGAGTGCCATCGGGCAGGAAAGGCATGTCTTCGACGGGCAATATGCGAGCGATCACTCCTTTGTTGCCGTGCCTCCCCGCGAGTTTGTCTCCCACGGATCCCTTCCTTTTCTGGGCTATCCACACTCTTACCAGCTTGCTCACCCCCTCAGGTAGCTCATCACGGTTTATGAAGGTCTTCACTGCAATGACCAATCCCTTCTCACCGTGGGGCACACGAAGAGAGGTGTCTTTCACCTCTCGGGCTTTCTCACCGAAGATAACTCGGAGGAGCTTCTCCTCAGCGGTTAGCTCGGTCTCGCCCTTCGGGGTGATCTTCCCGACCAGGATGTCCCCTGATTCAACGGTAGCGCCGACTTGGATGATACCGTCATCATCGAGCTTGCGGAGGCTCTCTTCACCTACATTTGGGATATCCCTGGTTATTTCCTCGGCTCCCAACTTCGTCTCTCTGGCTTCGACCTCGTATCTTTCAATGTGGATTGAAGTGAATTTGTCGTCTCTGACTACTTTTTCAGAGACAATGATTGCGTCTTCGAAGTTGTAGCCTTCCCAACTCATGAAGCCGCAGAGCACGTTCTGGCCTAGCGACAGTATTCCCTGGTCGGTGGCTGAACTATCGGCCAGCACTTGCCCCCGGTGGACAGGTTCACCTCTGAGCACGATGGGATGCTGGTTGATACAGGTTCCTTGGTTGGTTCGGACGAATTTCATCAGGGGATAGCCCCGCTCCTCGCCGCTGCCGGTTCTAACCACAATACGATCACCAGTTACGGATAAGACCTCGCCATCNNGGGCAAAGCAGAGGTACTGCCTGACGTTCCATGTTGGAGCCCATCAACGCTCGGTTAGCGTCATCATGTTGCAGGAATGGTATCAGCGAAGCTGATACACCCACTATCTGCTTCGGTGACACATCCATGAAGTCGATGTGCTCTGGAGTCTCTCTATAGAATCGATTGCCCTTTCTTACCTCAACCTTGCTCTCGCTGAACCGGTCTTGTGCTGTGAGCGGGGAGTTGGCTTGGGCGATGACATATTCTTCCTCCTTGTCGGCTGGAAGGAAGACAATCTGGTGGGAAACGAAAGGTAACACTTCTACGGTCTTACGGGGCACCTTGGCGATTTGCCTGGCCATGCCCTCGGTAATCCTCGCCCCTTCCGCAGCGATTTCATGCCCGTCTGCGTCAAGTACGGATTCTCTGAGTGTTCTACCCACCAACTGCTCAGGGCTGTTTACTACCTCCCGAAGGATTTTTCTGTACGGGGTTGTTATGAAGCCGTATTCATCCACGGAAGCGTAGGTAGCCATAGAACTGATGAGTCCGATGTTTGGACCCTCAGGTGTCTCGATAGGACAAATGCGCCCATAGTGAGAATTGTGAATATCGCGGACTTCAAAGCCCGCACGTTCCCTTGAGAGCCCGCCTGGTCCCAGTGTCGAGAGGCGACGTTTGTGTGTCAGTTCTGCCAGGGGATTGGTCTGGTCCATGAATTGACATAATTGAGAGCCGCTGAAGAAGTCCCTTAATGCCACGGTTATAGGCCTGGTATTGATGAGTGCGTTGGGAGTGACTGTCTCCGGATCAACGATGCTCATGCGTTCTTTTATCATCCTCTCGAG
>JAFNFZ010000309.1 GCA_017885485.1 Chloroflexota bacterium | reverse complement strand
ACAAGGGACACCAGATTTGCCTCCTGACAGAATGCAATGTCAATCCATCTCTGCCCCTACTGACACGCACGGAGAGATTCCTCGGCTTCCCCCCAGAATGACAAAGGAGGGGTCTTGCGCACCCCCATTTCCCACTTTCCGGTCCCCTAGGTCGCACACACTTGTTTGACCAGACCGCCCAGATAGGCCTTTTGCACTCCCTCATCCCGCAACAACTGCTGTCCCGACCCCTCCAGCACAATGTTGCCGACTTCCAAGACATAGCCCCGATCAGCCATGGACAAGGCTGCACGGGCATTCTGCTCAACCAGCAAAACAGTGGTGCCTACGTCGTTAATTTGCTTGATGGTATCAAGAACAGTCTCCACCAGTATAGGTGCCAATCCTAGAGAGGGCTCATCCAGCATCAGGAGTCTGGGTTTGGCCATTAGCGCCCGGCCCATGGCCAGCATCTGTCGTTCCCCTCCACTCAGAGTGCCACTACGTTGGTGAAGACGCTCCTCCAAGACAGGGAATAGTTTGAAGACTCTGTGCATTGCTTCGGCAGGTTTGCCCTCGTTGCGACAGCTGTAATAGCCCAGTAGGAGGTTCTCCTCCACAGTCATCGTTGCGAATATTCTCTTCCCTTCCGGGCATTGCATGATGCCTAGATTAGCGATCTCATGCGCGGGCGTTCCCTGGATCTCTTTCCCCCCAAAGATGATTCTTCCGCTTGAGGGCTTTAATGCCCCAGAGATGGTCAGCAGTGTAGTGGATTTCCCTGCCCCGTTGGCACCGATCAAGGCCACGATTTCGCCCTCCTCCACTTCAAAGGAAATCCCCTTCACCGCAGGGATCTCACCGTATTTCGTTACCAGATCTTCAACTTTGAGCAAGCTCATGCCGCCACCTTCCTAAATATGCTTCTATGACTTTTTCATTGCATTGTATTTCCGCAGAAGTGCCTTCTGCTATCTTGACTCCATGATCCAGAACCGTCACCCAGTCGGAGACGCCCATCACCACATTCATGTCGTGCTCCACGAGCATGACGGTAACACCCTGTCCCCTAATCGTGTAGATCAGGGCGATCATTGCGTCTTTCTCCGACGGATTCATGCCCGCAGTAGGCTCATCCAGCAGCAGTAGCTTCGGCTCAGCGGCCAGCGCACGTGCGACCTCCAGGCGTCTCTGATGGCCGAAGGTCAGAGCGCCCGCCAGCTTGCTCCGGTGTTCTTCGATACCAACAAAGCGCAGCAACTCCAGGGCGCGCCCACGGCTGCATTTCTCCTCACGGCTTGCCTTCGGGCCCCGCACAATCGCATCCCAGACGCCATTGTTGGTTCGGCAATGAGCTCCAACTTGAACGTTCTCCAACACGCTCATGGTCTTGAACACACGGATCAACTGATAGGTCCGGGCAATCCCTAACGCAGTCACCTTGTGCGCCGGTAAGCCCAAGAGCTTCCGCCCACAGAAAGTTACCTTACCGCGTGTAGCAGGTAGCACCCCCGTGATGAGATTGAATGTGGTGGTCTTGCCTGCACCATTGGGCCCGATTAGGGAAAAGATCTGCCCTTGATGGATCTGAAAACTCACTCCACTCACTGCCCTCAGCGCCCCAAAGTCCTTGGACAGGTCTGTCACCACCAAGAAGCTGTTGGTCCCTTGAGTGGTTTCACTGGGGCGGTCGCTTTCCATCCCGTCGTGGCGGGACGCCGTTCGCCCCGCGGGGGCGAAGACCCCTGACGGGGGAGTACCGGTTGAATCGCCAACGGCTAAAGCCATAGCACAAACCTCCGCTCTGGAATATCAATACGCTCGTTAACCAGGCGCCTCTTGAATCAGGTCTCTTGCTCTGGTTCGAGCTCTTCTACCCGATGACGCCTTGGCAACAGGCCCTGGGGGCGGAAAAGTGAGAAGAATATCAATAGCAGCCCGTAAATGAGTGTTCTGGCGCTCTCTAAGGGTGTCCCTCTTAGTGGCTCTGGCAGTATGGTTAGCAGAAGTGCGCCCAGAACCGCACCATCGGCATTGCCAAGACCGCCCACGATGGCCATAGCGATAATCAACCATGTCTCTCTGGAAGTGAAACTTTCAGGGCTAATGAAGGTTTGCATGCCAGCAAAGATTGCACCTGCCAGCCCCACTGGAGCCACGCCGATGGCACATGCCAGTAACTTCAAGCGCCGGGTATCCACCCCTGCTGTCCTTGCGGCTTCTTCATCGTTGCGGATGGCCATCCACGCCCTGCCGATCCTCGACAGTTCCAACCGCTTGATGATGAGATACGTTGCGATGCACAGGGGCAGGATGAGGTAGTAGTAGTCGCTCACGCTCTTGAAGGTGAAGAAGGGCAGTCTAACTGCATCNNCGACCAGCGATATGGAGGGGATACCCAGCAGATAGGATACCACAGCGGCCGAACCCACCGCCACCGGGAGAATAGCGAGGAATGGGAGGTGCAGACCATGCAGCGGCGAGGCAAGCATGGCATAAAGATACGCTCCGATGGCGAAGTAGGCGGCGAAGCCCAGGTTGAAGAGTCCCGTATAACCAAACATCAGGTTGTAGCCTAGAGCCATCATCGCGTAGAGCCCTGCTATGTCAATGATACGCAGCCAATAGTGACTGGTGATTAACCGGGGTAGGGCCAATAGCAGAACGGCCACAAACGCCAGCAGGAATCTCTTGACCCCGGCTTTGCCTGTGAGGGCATGCCAGTAGCGCAGCACTCCGCCCAAAGCAGAGCCGGGTGGGCGGGGAGTGGCCCTATCGTCATCCTTGTGGTTGGACACTTGTTCCTCCTGATCGAACTTGAAGTGGCCTCAGGCCTTAACAATCACTTCGGGCTTGCCGAGAATCCCTCCTGGTCTCAGTACCAGCGTGAGAATCAGTGCGAGGAAGACAAAGACGCGTCTGTAGTCGGCCCCGAGCAATCCGTGAGTGAGTACGGGCAGGTAGCCGCCCCCAACCGCTTCCAGCAGACCAATCATTAGCCCGGCGATGACGCACCCGCGCATGTCACCGATGCCCCCGATGACCGCAGAAGCCCACCCCAGAATCATGAGCT
>JAFNFZ010000308.1:257-4067 GCA_017885485.1 Chloroflexota bacterium | reverse complement strand
TCTGCAGCTTCTGCGGAGGCAAAGACCTGGTCCGCCTCTTTTCGACCTTCGCCATGGTCAGAGGGGATTCGGACGTCTATGAAGACATTCTCTCTGATTCCAGTCTGGTCAACAGGATGATGGCCAATGACCCCAAAGCCCTGGTGGAGTGGTCGCGAAAGATGGGGGGAACTGAGGGGGAGAACACCCCGGAGTACCAGGAGATGATCGAGAGAATGGAGAGGGGCGAGAGTGTGGAAAGCGTGGCCTCCGACATGCAGAGGAGGGAGCTTGGCGGTGAATCGGCCTCTCTGGATGACGGAGGAGAGGACTGAGTCATCATGCCCGTCTACGAGTTTCGCTGTCAGGCATGTCAGAGGAAGTCAAGCTTCTTTGTGCGCAGTATCGGCGGGTCTCTGTCCCCGGCCTGCACCGCCTGCGGCAGCCGGGAGATGAGCCGCGTCATCTCGGGATTTGCCTACCATAAATCCATGGCCACCATCCACGAGGAGTCCGGCGGGCCCGACAGGCCCGGGTCGGACTACTACAAGGATCCCCGCAACATCGGCCGTTGGACGGAGAAGAAGTTCAAGGACTTGGGAATGGAGATGCCTTCACAGATTCAGGAGATGATCCAGTCCGCCCGTGAGGGGGAGATGCCTGAGTCGGTGAAAGACCTTCAGCCCAACCTGACGGATGTCTAGTGCTACGCCTTATCGATGCTAACCTCGACCGCCTTGGGGAAGGACTGAGGGTACTTGAGGATGTATCTCGCTTCCTTCTCAAGGATGCTGTCCTCAGCCGCCGCTTGAAGACCCTGCGGCACAAGCTGGTGAAAGATATCGTTCCCCTGGAGCAGGAGCTTCTGGCCGCTCGAAGGGTGGCGGAGGACGTTGGAGCCCCCGGGAGGTCGCCTGCGGTGTCAGGCCATGAGGATCTGCCGGCGCTGGTGGCGGCCAATTCCCGCAGGGTGCAGGAGTCGATACGGGTGCTGGAGGAGTTCGCCCGCCTTTCAAATAGCCCTGTTGCCGCCAGGCCCTCGAGACTGCAGCATCTGCGTTTTGAAGTCTATGAGCTGGAACAGGAGTTGGTCTCCAGGCTGCTGCGTCACGATAACCTGAGCCGCCTCAGCGGCCTTTGCGTCATTGTGGACACCGCTGCCCTGAAGGGTCGCAGCGAGGATGAGGTGGCCGCTCGTGCCATCAGCGGCGGCGCCGGGGTGATTCAACTGCGCGACAAGCAATACGCCAGGGCGAGACTGCTGGACACGGCCCGGAGGCTGAAGGAGATCTGCGCTGAGAGAGGGGTGTTGTTTATCATCAACGATCATCTGGATATCGCTCTGGCTGTTGAGGCTGACGGCCTCCATCTGGGGCAGGAGGACCTGCCGGTGACCGAGGCGCGTCGGCTGCTGTCCATCGATGCAATCATCGGGTGTTCTACTACCAGCGTGTCTCAGGCGGTTCGCGCCCAGGCGGATGGTGCCGACTATGTTGCCGTGGGCTCAATCTACCCCACGGCGTCGAAGGAGAAGTTCCGACTGGTCGGGCTGGCAACACTGGAACGGGTGAGAGCCAGGGTTTCACTGCCCCTGGTGGCTATCGGAGGCATCAATCATACCAACGTGAAAGAGGTCGTGAGGGCTGGGGCTACCGGTGTGGCAGTGATCAGCGCTGTACTGGGGGCGGATGATGTGGAGCTGGCCACCCGAAGGCTGGTGGCCAGGATGGGACAAAACTGACCGGGGGAGGAAGAGCATGGGAAAATCAACATCTGGCCTGGAGGAGACCACCCAGAGGATTCGCGCGGAGTTTGCCGCCAAGGATGCCGCCCGTGAGAAGGCGCTGAGGCAGTGTCGGGAAGCGATTCGGTATAGCTCCAATGCCATCCGCGCTGTTCATCGGGGCGAATTCGACCGGGCCAGTTCGGCGCTTGATTCCGCGCGCGACCAACTCCGGGAGGCAGGTCAGGAGCTGTCTCAGCACAACGAGATGAACCATCCCGGTTTTCTTCATGACTCGCAGAAGGAGTATGCCGAGGGTTGTATCACGCTGGCGCTGGTGCTCAACGATCTTCTGCCCACGCCCGAATCACTCGGCGTGAGCTATGCTGCCTATCTTCACGGCATGGGCGAAGCAGTGGGAGAGATGCGGCGTCATCTCCTGGATACGATAAGGCGGGGCGATCTCTCCAGTTGTGAAGAGCTTCTATCCAATATGGATGATATCTACGGCGTCCTGGTGACCATGGATTTCCCCGATGCTCTGACATACGGGTTGAGAAGAGCCACCGACGTGGTCCGCAGCATTCTGGAGAAGACCCGTGGTGACCTGACCATGGCCATGATGCAGAGGGACCTGGAACGAAAGCTGGAGCATTTCAAGTAGTCTTCCGGCGCGGGCTTGTCCCGGGGTGAGGCTGGCCGGGACGCCTGTTGCTGTTCGTTTGAACTCTTCTTAAGCGGAGGCCGTGACGCGGCCGGGGGAGGTGAGGCCATGAGGAAGCCGGCGGTGGCTGGTGCGTTCTACGCGGGCACAGAGGCAGCTCTGAGGCAGCAGATTGAGGAATGCTTCAGGCATGCGATCGGGCCCGGCGCCTTACCTGGTCCCGCCAGGGAGACTGAGAGGCGAGTCCTGGGGCTGGTCAGCCCTCACGCAGGCTATATGTACTCCGGGCCTGTGGCCGCCAACGGGTTCTTCAGCCTGGCCTTGCAGAGAAAGCCGCAGACGGTGGTAGTCCTGGGGTCCAACCATCGTGGCTTGGGGGAGGCGGTAGCCGTGGGCAGGCAGGACAAGTGGCAGACGCCGCTGGGTGAGGTCGAGCTTGATATCGAGCTGGGGCAGGCGATTATCGCCGCCTCGCAACTGGCCCGGTGGGATGACCTGGCCCACAGCCTGGAGCACTCCATCGAGGTTCAGGTGCCTTTCCTCCAGTACATCTACGCGTCCGCATTTCGGCTGGTGCCCATCTGTATGTTGAGACAGGACCTAGAGGCCAGCAGGGACTTGGGACGTGCCCTGGCCGCTGCCATCAAGGGGAGAGATGCCGTAATCATCGCCAGTTCGGACTTCAGCCATTATGAATCACAGTCATCGGCGAGCAGGAAGGACCACGTGGCGCTCGAGGCCATCCTCGCCCTGGACCCGGATCAGCTGGAGGAGGTGGTCAGGCGGAACAGCATCAGCATGTGCGGGCCCGGGCCGGTGATGAGTATGCTGGCAGCCTGCAAAGACCTGGGAGCGCATCAGGCCAGACTCCTCCGCTACGCCACTTCGGGGGACATCACCGGAGACTACTCTCAGGTGGTGGGCTATGCCTCTGTAGAGGTGACTACCCGGCGGCAATGAGCTGGTCTGCCCCCCAGATTTGAACATGGCTGAGGCTTGGGCTATCCTATAACGGTGAGCTCTGAAATCGAATCGTCATCGGACCAGAACGAAGTCTCGCCGAAGCGGGGCTTGCTTTTTAATATCCAGAGATTCAGCATCCACGACGGTCCTGGAATCAGGACCACTGTCTTCTTCAAAGGCTGCCCCCTGCGTTGCCGCTGGTGCTCCAATCCGGAGTCCTGGCATGACTATCCGGAGATAGTCACCAATGATGCCAAATGCACCAGGTGCGGCCGCTGCCAGAGGGTATGCCCCGTGGAAGCCATTGCGGTCAGCGAGAAGGGCAGGAAGATCAACCGCTCCGTCTGCAATCTGTGTCTAAAGTGTGCCGAGGTTTGCCCCACGGGGGCCATCGCCATCACCGGCCAGTGGATGACCCTGGAGGAAGTGATGAAGGAGGTTGGGTCAGACAGCCTCTTCTACAAGAACTCTGGCGGCGGCG
>JAFNFZ010000308.1:0-172 GCA_017885485.1 Chloroflexota bacterium | reverse complement strand
CCGAGAGGGGACCGGCAAGAGCAACCGGCTCATCCTTGATAATGCCCGGCGGACTGCTGCCAAGAGAAGGACGTGGCTGAGGGTGCCGCTCATCCCCGGCCACAATGATTCTGTGGAGAACCTGGAAGCAGTTGCCAGATTCGGGCAAGAGATCGGTGCCGAGAAGGTTTCG
>JAFNFZ010000307.1 GCA_017885485.1 Chloroflexota bacterium | reverse complement strand
AGGGCCTGACAAAGGATGACTTGGCGGCCCGTGGATTGGCTGGGGTCGTATAGCGAGGAGGTCAGGATTATGGGCGCTCCACTTGAGGGGATACGAGTAATTAGTTTTGGCACAGGGGCAGTAATCCCTGACTTTGGCAAGATCCTGGGGGAACTCGGGGCTGATGTCATCAAAATCGAATCGAGAGAGAATCCCGATTTCGTGAGGACCATCGGGCCAGACATGAACAACATCCACGGTTTCAACGAGTCAAATCGCAGCAAGCGAAGCTTTGGAGTGAACCTGAAGAAAGAGAGGGGTAAGGAACTTGTCAGGGAGCTGGTCAAGACGGCCGACATCGTGGGAGAGAACTTCCGCGGCGGTGCTATGGCAGGCCTGGGCTTCTCCTATGAAGATGTCCGCCGAATCAAGCCTGACATTGTCTACATTAGCAGCCAGGGTTTCGGCAGGGGCAGTCCCTATAGCGATTATCAAGCCTACGGCCCTATGCTGGCGGCTGCCTCCGGTGTGCTCTCTCTCTGGGCACACCCGGACGATCCCTACCCCGTAGGTGCTAATGTACCCCTACCTGATCACATGGCGAGCAAGCAGGCGGTTTTTGCCGTCCTGGTCGCTCTCGACTACCGGCGTCGTACCGGCAAGGGGCAGTTCATCGATATGTCACAGGTTGAAGTTGCCGCCTCGCTCATCGGTGAATACTACCTGGACTACAGCATAAACAAACGGGTCGCCAAGCCGGCAGGTAACCGAAATCCTTATGCAGCCCCTCACAATTGCTATCGCTGCAAAGGTGTGGACCAGTGGTGCGCCATAGCCGTATTCAGCAACGATGAATGGCAGAGGTTTTGCGCGGCCATAGGAAACCCTGACTGGACCAAGGATGCGAAATTCGCCGACACGGTGAGCCGCCTGAGAAACGTTGATGAGCTTGATAGGATGGTCGAGGGGTGGACGATTGAACACGAGCCTACAGAGGTAATGAACACCCTGCAGGCTGCTGGCGTCGCTGCAGGTATGGCTCAGCGTGCTGCTGATACCATAGACGACCCCCACATCAAGCAGACGAAGGCGCTCATAGAGCTTGACCATCCCGTGGCCGGCAAGAGGCTTTACCCCAACGTGCCCTTCAGGATGTCGAATGCCACGCTTCCTCCCAGCAGGCCAGCTCCCCTCCTGGGACAGCATACAGAGGAGATATGCCGGGAGTTGCTGCGGATGTCACCGGAAGAAATACAGGAACTGAAAGAGGAAGGTGTCCTTGACACTCCATCCAGGTAGCGGTTTGACGGTCAGGCCCTGACCAAGGCCAAGCAGATTGCCCAGCGCATCGCGGCTCGTTGACCTCCTGACCAGTAGTCAAGCAGTCGCGTTTTCGTGCTCATGGGGCCCAGATTCTCGGCTTACGACTCCTTGACTGGCCTCTTTCCTCAATGCTCGCGCACATCAGGCAGCAGGTCACTCCCTCGGAGAGCACAGCAGGTGGGCCGAGCGCGTCATCGAGGCCAGTGCTGGGACGCTCTGGGTTGTCTCCGGTCTGCTGACAAGCCAGTGTTCCTCGACCTGAACTTCTTCAAGTCCATCCTGTCCATTGGCGAGAACTTCCTGTGCTGAACCCTCACATGCGCCGATGCTAAGTTGACATAACGTCGGACCATTTCCAGAGTAGTGTGACCGAGGATCTGCTGCAGGGTGAAGACATCCCCACCGTTGACCAGATAGTTCGTGGCGAAAGTATGACGGCAGAGATGCGGATGCAGCCGCTCCACTCCCGACATGCGGCTGAGCCTGCTCATCATCCGCTGCACAGCGTTGCCACTCATGGCTGTGCCCTCGAGTGTCAAGAAGAGATTGTCCTCAGTAGCATTTAGGGGCCGGGCCCTGAAGTGATAGACGTATCTCAGGAGCGCCTTCTGGGCCAGCCCGCCGATGGGCACAATGCGCTCTTTGGCGCCCTTGCCCATCACCTTGAGGTATCCCTCATCAATATGAGCATTGGCCATGGTCAGATTGGCCACCTCAGAGAGCCGCAATCCGGTATCCAGCATGGTGATCACCACAGCCGTATCCCGGCATCCCCACGACGTGTCAGAGCCACTACAGGCCAGAATCCTGGACACTTCCTCATCGGTCAGCACTTCCGCCAGTTTCTGGGGTGCCTTTGGTGGCTTGAGATTGACGACAACGTTTTCCCGTGTGTAGCCTTCCCTGTGGAGCCAGGCGAAGAAACCCCTCAGTGCCCGGACATAGCTCTGGACGCTTATGGCCCTCAGATTCTGCTCCGCAAGATGACACTGCCGATCAGGCCACTTCTTCCTAGTCCGCAGATAGAGGACGAACTCCCTGACCACCTGAACATCAAGATTCTCCAGTTGGTCGGGCAGGTTGTGCTCCCTGAGGTAGTCGCCGAAGTACTTCAGCACTCGTGAATACCAGATCACCGTCTTAGGGGACTTCCCTTCGCTCCGGTTGTGGGCCTCGAAGTGCCTCGCCAGTCGCTCCAACGGAGAGCCGCCCTTGTCCATGTCCTGCCAACTCCTGTTCGTTGCTGTCACCACCATGTTAAGCCCCTTTCTTTCCGGGCAGTCAAGAAATCGTGACTGCCCTGTGATTAGTCCGTGAGCTCCAAGTGATGACCGCTTTTGTCGTTTTTGGCATCCAGTCAAGGGGTCGTCGCATCGGAGTAATCGCGACTCCATGCCTGGGTCGAAACCAGAAGAGGCTCCCACGAGGGGAGCCTCCGGTTTCCAAAGCTGGAGCGGGTGATGGGATTCGAACCCACGGCTCCTTGCTTGGGAAGCAAGCACTCTACCGCTGAGTTACACCCGCTCTAGGCAGAAGTTTAGTGACCCCTGGGAAGTATTGTCAAGATCGAACTTGACATAAATACTGGCGATCCAAGATGGAACGCGATGACTCATCAACAGATGCCCGGGCTAGTCTTTCTTGCTGCTCCTGCCATGAAAAGCCCGATGCACTTCTCTCAGTTGCCTGTCGGTGACATGGGTGTAGACCTGGGTCGTCCTGATGCTTTCGTGTCCCAGCATCTCTTGGACCGAGCGAATGTCGGCGCCCGCACTCAGCAAGTCGGTGGCAAACGAATGCCTCAGGGTATGCGGCGTGGCCTTCACCGGTAGACCGCACATACGGCTGTGCTTGGAGACCATGAGCTGGATTGACCTCGGAGTCAACCGCATGTTCTGGCCATCCTTCGAGATGTCCACGCCACCAGCATAGCGAATGAACAGCGGCTTGAAGTGGTCTTCGCGGGTATCCAGGTAACGCCGGATCCACTCCGCCGCTTCGTCTGACAGGAAGACCACCCGCGGCTTGCTCCCTTTGCCGATGACACCGAATTCCTTCCGTTCCAGGTCCACCTGGTCACGATTGAGCCGGGCCAGCTCCGAAACCCTCAGGCCCGTACTGAACAGGGTCTCCAGGATGGCTCTGTCCCGCAAGCCACTGACATTCGAGATGTCGGGGCTGTTCAGAAGCCTTTCCACCTGATCCGCATTCAGGAAGCTGACGCTCCTCGATGTGCTCTTGGGGAGTTCGATCTTCTCTGGCGAGAGTGTGGCGACATTGCACTGCACCACAAGGTAGCGAAGGAGGGCTCTCAGAGCAATGATGTAGTAGCTCTGGGTAGTCTTCTTGAGTGGTGCACCATCCGGGCCCTCAAACCGCGACAGATACAGACGGTATCGGCGCACCAGCTCCAGGTCTATGTCCTCCAGTCCGGTCCCCGGGGCAGTGTCCCCGAGCCATTCGGAGAAACGCTTCAGATAGCGCCGGTACACCTCAACAGTGAGGGGCGCAGCGCCCTTCTCCACCTCAATATGCTGCAGAAACCGCTCGGTGGCCTGGTCAACCGTCATGGCTGCCATCATCGATATACCATACTTCGCATAATGTACGTTTCACGAAGTTACTATGCCGGGCCCTGCTTGTCAACCCCTTGACATAACCAGGGCGTCAGCCACTGCAATGAGCAGGCGATCAAGACCAATCCCTCTGGCAGCCGAAATCGGTATCATACCCTGCGCAGCAGCGATAGGAAATCGCCGCTGGTCCAGGAGATGCTCCACCATCAGTTCGCCACCATCCAGCAGGTCGATCTTGTTCAGCAGCGTCAGCCTGGGCTTCTCCTCTAGGCCAAGCTCGGCTAATATGTCCTCCACCGTCTGGCACTGCTCCGCTGCGTTCCTGTGCGTTATGTCCACTACGTGAAGGAGCAGATCAGCCTCGCTCAGTTCCTCCAGTGTGGCCCTGAACGCAGCCACAACTGTGGGTGGCAGCTTGTGAATGAAGCCAACGGTGTCCGTCACCAGGAACGTCCGCTGGTCCGGCAACGTCAGCCGGCGGGTAGTGGGATCCAGAGTGGCGAACAGTTTGTCCTCCACAAACACATCAGCACCGCTCAAGGCATTCAGCAGCGTGCTTTTCCCAGCGTTGGTGTACCCCACCAGCGCCGCCACGGCTATGCCCGATCTCCTGCGACGGCTTCTGTAAAGGGTACGGTGCTTCCGCACATCCTCTAGTTCCCTCTTTAGCCGCTGAATCCTCCGCTCAGCAAGACGTCTGTCGGTCTCTATCTGCCTTTCACCCGGCCCTCTGGTACCTATGCCGCCGCCCAGACGCTCCAGGTGACTCCACTGTCCGGCCAGACGCGGCAGGAGATACTCGTGCTGGGCCAGCTCCACCTGCAGTTTCCCTTCATGTGTCTGTGCCCGCTTGGCAAATATGTCCAGGATCAGGGCCGTCCGGTCAATGACCTTGACCTCAAGGGCTTCCTCCAGG
>JAFNFZ010000306.1 GCA_017885485.1 Chloroflexota bacterium | reverse complement strand
TTCAACCACCTCGGCTTCAAGACCACGTACTTCATCCTTCAGTGCTTCCGCCACGCTTATCCCCACCCCATCATCCCCACATATCGGGTTTCCCAGACCCAGTACCAGTGTTCTCAAGATTGCGGCCTCCAAATCCATCGACTGCCCAGGCCTGCGCCCCCAATCTACAGGCGAGGCCCAGGAAAACTGAAAAAGGGGCAGTTCTGAGAACTGCCCCCGCTTATCGGGCTATCGGTCTGCATCAACCCTGTGAACAATCTCCGTCACCACCACCAACCTGTCTTCGATCCCAGGGCTGCAACACAATCTATCCACCACAGCTACTGCAACTGGCAGCCGAACAGCCACCGCAAGAGGAGCCACCAACAGGCGTGGACATACCGTTGTCACCCTTGGAGTACGAGGCGAATCGAGACATTGCCCGCCGGGCTATGCTATTGCAGCGTGGACACGTGGCACCATCACTCGATTGTGACAGGGGGCGAAGCAGCTCAAACTTGGCACTACAATCAGGGCAACAGTATTCATAGACAGGCATGTCTCTTTCTCCGAACATCAATCATCAAGCCGTTCCCCCTCAGGCCTCCACTGCGACTACCTCTTTGATTTCAGGCATCTCGTCCTTGATCTGTTCTTCAAGCAACAACAGCACAGTCTCTCTGGAAACGCCGGCCGCGCAAGCCGAGGGAATTACTCGCACTTCCACCACTCCATCCCGTACCGTTACCAGTTCGACAATGTTCACTCCAAAAGCCGGCCTCACCTTGTCTATGATCTTTTCTACTCTGCTTTCGATGCTCACTCATTCTACCTCTGGGATTCCCTTTGGCAAGAGAAACAGGTTCTCGTAGAACCACGCTGTTCCCATCAACTAGACAGCAACCACTTCCTTGACCTCGGGAATCTCCTCCCTGAGAGCCCGCTCAATCCCATTCTTGAGGGTCATGGCCGCCATGGGGCACCCACCGCAGGCACCCTTCAGTCTCAATTTGACCACACCAGCCTTCACCTCCACCAGTTCCACATCCCCGCCATCCGCCTGCAAATGAGGTCTTATCTTGTCCAGTGCCACTTGAACCTTATCCTTCATCTTCTCCTCCAAGCTTCATGTCTGCCAACCGAAACCTAATCTAGACCACTTTCCAGTCCGCGTATGCAACTTTTGTCGCAGATTCATCTTACGCTGTTGACTTCTCAGCGTCAACTTGGGTTCCGTGACACGAGCAATAGAGATGCCAGTTACATCCCTGAACCTAGGGAGGCACGACACGCGCAGCCAAGTCTGCTCTGGCATCCCCGAAGACAAGGCGATTCATGATTCGCCGATCTCACCCAGGATTGACCTAGCCCTTCTGAGATCATTCGAGGTGTTAATATTGAAGAAGCTAAGGTGTTTCGGATCGAACCCCTCGATCTCATCACCTTCGACATATCTCACTCTCACTCGCTGCAGGAGATCTCTGATCCTGAGGCGGCCTTCCTCAAGTTGATCCTGAATGGGCTGCAGGCAATCTCTGGAGTAGATGGCATGAAGGGGCTCTATTTCCCCCTTAAGTGCAGGCATAACAACATCAAAACCGGCAGAGAGACTCATCAGATAGCTCAACAAAGAGGGGTTCAGAAAGGGCATATCAGCGGCAACTACCAGATTGCGAAGGGAGGATGAGGATACCAAACCGGTGTAGATGCCCCCGAGAGCACTCTTGCCCGGATAGAGATCAGTCGTGATTCTTGTTTCAACAGGGGACGATATGATGGGTTCGCTTTGTCCCCGGGCAATCACTATCAGGACCTGGTCGCTCACCAGCCCCAGAACATCGACAACCCTTTGAATCAGGGGGCGATTACCAACAATCTCCGATAGCTTGCTCCTCCCCAGGCGCTGTCCTTTGCCACCAGCCAACACAATGGAGTTCATCAGCAGTGATTGGATTCCAATCTGATGGTTTGCTTTGTTCTACAGTATAGCTAGAATATAACTCACATGTTCCGGCAAGTTCAAGGCTCAAGATCAAAGCAGCCTCTTCGCAGCGAAGAGAAACCCACCATCTGCTGATCAACTAGACACGCAGTCCGGACCGCAAGACAAGATGGGATTGGACCACATCTTTCATCCACGCTCAATAGCCGTGGTCGGCGCCACTGGAGGGCCTTTCAGCGTCCACACCATGATGTTCCTGGACACACTGATCAAGATCGGCTACAAAGGCGAACTCTACCCGGTGAGCCCAAGCCAAGAAACAGTGTCGGGCCTGAAAGCCTACCGAAATCTGAAGGAGATTCCTGGGGCAGTGGACCATGTCACCTCTCTCATCCCCGCAGCGGCAACTCTTGATCTGGCGCGCGACTGCGTCATCAAGGGAGTTAGGTCCATGCAGCTTTTCACCGCTGGCTTTGCCGAGACTGGGGAGGCCGCAGGGGCAGAATTGCAGAGGGATCTGGTTAATATCGCCCGAACTGGCGGGGTACGTATCATAGGACCCAACTGCATGGGCATCTATTGCCCCGCCTCTGCCCTTTCATACTGTCCTGACTTCCCACAAGAGGCAGGAAGCGTGGGCTTCATTTCCCAGAGCGGAAGCTACACCTATCTTCTGGTCCGCATGGCTGCCGCTCGAGGGATTCGCTTCAGCAAGGTCATCAGCTATGGAAACGGCGCCGATGTGAACGAGATCGAGCTGCTTGACTACCTGTCACATGACCCAGACACCGAGATCGTCTGTGCATATGTCGAAGGAACGAGAGACGGCCGGCGGCTTCTTCAGGTTCTCTCTGAAGCCGCCGGCAGAAAGCCAGTGGTCATCATTAAGAAGGGCCATACCCAGGCCGGCAGCCGGGGGGCGAACTCGCACACTGGCGCTTTGGCTGGCAATGATAGCGTATGGGAAGGAGTCATCAAGCAGGCAGGTGCTGTCCGGGTCGACGACGTCGAGGAGATGGTGGACATGCTGGTGACCTTCCGCTTTCTCCCGCTACCCACGGGCAGAAGGGCAGCCGTGCTGGGTGTTGGTGGAGGAGTCACTGTCCGAGCCTCCGATCAGTGCGAGTCAGGCGGCCTGGTCCTTCCGCCTGTACCTGACGAAATGAGGACAGAGCTCAAGCGGTTTGTTCCCCTGGCAGGCAGTATGTTCAGGAACCCCGTTGACGTACTGGCGGAACGTTACGTGGATGTGTGGGCACCACTGGTCAACGCCCTTGACACGTGGGACGACCCGGACATACTGATATGGCAGATATCTCCGGAGATCGAACCCCTGAGGGAAGAGATCGTCCATCAGTACATGATGGAAACGAGAAGCCGAATGATGCGCGTCTTCAGCATAGCCAGGAAACCAAAGGCCATCGTTGTGCACGCGGTGGAAAGCGGCCCAGGTCTGAGATCGTTGGATGCCCTGCGCACAATGTGCCAGGAGCACGAAATAGCCTTCTATCCCTCACTCTACCGTGCCGCAAGAGCCATCACGCGGTACCTTGACTGGAACCAGCAGCGAAACGTGCGGCAATACCCAAGACGCTGACCCATATCCTCCCAAGTAGCGCAGAATCCACAGATCCAAGGGCTTCCCTTCTGTCAGTGCCGGCCAGGCCAGATGGTAGGGGGCATCCGCCGACAAGACCTATCTAGCCGCCATCACCATTCCCGGCACTTCACACCCCTGATGCCTCCGCTCTGCACAGACGGCTTGGGGTAGGAAGCACAACGAATTCAGACTCATATCCAACTGAGAAGAATCAGCAGGGTTCCCACCGTGCCATACAAAATGAGACAGATTTGCAAGACAGATAGTATCCCCTGAGATACAGATGCAACCCTGACGTGCGAAATTAGTTGGTTGGATGGGAGGCCTTCACCTATGAGGGACAAGAATCATGGCGATAGTGGCTCTTTTGATGGTGGGATTCAAGACAACACTGCTCGGCGCTGTTCTGCGAGGACCATTTGTGCGGCACGTTCTGAATTCTGAGATGTGCAAGAGAGCCGCCTTTGACAATCGCTGGCAGGAGAGGCACTTATGACACTACGCGTTAAGCTGGTAATGTTGACCTGCCTGGTCTTCGCTGCCGCTATTGCTCTGATGTTCCTCGTTTCCCAGACCATTCTCATGACGCGTTTCGAAGACCTGGAAGAGCAAAACACTACCCGCAATGTGCAACGGGCGGTCAGCGCACTCTACACGGACTTCTCCACCATAAGCATCGAATTCAGCTCGCTCATGGTAGAAGGCGAGTGTTTCTCAGTCGTCCAGGACGGGGATGACATGTATATGAGGATCAATGTCGATCAGCCGGCCTTTGAGACCATGAAGCTGAACTTCATTCTGTTTGTGATGTCCCCGGGCACTCCGCCACAGGGTATGGGATTCGATCTCGAAACCGGTGAACCTTTGCCCATCCCAGCTACTCTGGTACAAGAACTCGCCAGGGAAGACTGCCCGCTCTCACAGCCCCCGTCACTGCATGATAACGGCGAAACTGGGATTCTGGCCCTCCAGGACAGCACTCTCCTGGTCCAATCCTACCCCATATTGGCCAACACGGACTTCGGTCCATTTCAAGGTCGAGTGATCTTCGTTCGCTTCCTTAACGAGGCCGAGATCGCCAGACTGGCCGAACAAACCCATCTGTCTCTGGCACTAAGCCGCCTGGACGACCCAGAGATGCCTGAGGATTTTGTGGATGTACAACCTTCCTTGTCAGAAGAAACTCCAACGGTTGTCAGACCGCTCGATGCGGACGCCGTTGCTGGCTATGGCCTTCTGAACGATGTCTATGGTGACCCAGTCCTCATTCTGAAAGCGGACATGCCAAGAGATATCTACAGGCAGGGACAGACCACAGTCATCTGGCTCATAGTCTTCCTTGCGACTGTTTCAGTAGTCTTCGCCCTGGTGACCATCCTTCTGATCAACCGTCTCCTGCTGTCTCGTCTTTTCGCCATCAGCAGCGGAGTCAGCAGGGTACGCAGCAGCGGCGACCTCGCCAAGCGAGTGCCAGATCAGGGTAGGGACGAGTTGGCCGATTTGGGGGCAAACATCAACGGGATGCTGGCATCTTTGCAGCAGTCACAACGCGAATTCATGCAGAGCGAAGCCCAGAATACTGCCCTTGTCAATGCCATACCAGATGTCATGTTCCGCATGAACAAGAACGGTGCACTCCTGGATGTGAAGGCAGTCGGAAGTGGAACCAGGAAGGGGAGTGCCCTGACACGCCAATTCCAGAGTGACAGAAAGCCCTCTCTTCAATACGAAATGCTCTCAATAGAGGTAGTGGGACGTGGACTGCCTCACGTCAAACAGGCCCTGGAGACTGGACAGACTCAAGTGTTCGAGTTCCCTCTGAACTTCGACGATAGTGCAGCCAACTATGAAGCCCGCGTGGCTGTGAGCGGACGTGACGAGGCTCTGATCATGGTGCGCAACACCACTGAACGCAGAGAGGCAGAAGAAGCTCGCAAGAAGGAAGTGCTCCTAAAGGAAATCCACCACCGGGTGAAGAACAATCTCCAGGTGATCTCCAGCCTCCTCTACCTTCAATCCAAGCGAGTCGAAGATCAGAGAGTCGTAGAGATGTTCAATGAAAGCAGCAACCGCATCAAATCGATGAGTCTCATTCACCAGAAGTTGTATCAGTCACAGAATGCAGCCACCATCGACTTCAACGAGTACATACGTGATCTGACCGATGCACTCTTCAGCTCGTATGGGGCCAGGCGGGATGTGGTGAGATTGACCCTGCACATCGACGGAACCGTCCTGAACGTGGATACCGCGATACCTTGCGGTCTGATCGTGAATGAACTCGTCTCCAATTCCCTGAAATACGCCTTCCCTGAGGGCAGGCAAGGCCAAGTATATGTCTCGCTGAGAAGAGACGGCGATGACCACTTCACCCTGATCGTCGGCGATACCGGAATCGGTCTTCCCAAGGGCTTTGACTACCAGGAGTCTCCCTCTCTGGGGCTGAAACTGGTACACACTCTGGTCGACCAAATGGGCGGCACTGTCGAACTCGACCGAGAAGGTGGCACGGAATTCAGGATCACATTTGGTGATGTGAAACAGCAGCCCCCCGGCAACAACGGCGCCCCTCTCACATCTCGGGCACGAACAGGAGGGCAATGAAATGGCGAAGGCAAACATCATGGTGGTCGAAGACGAGAGCATCATCTCCATGGAGATCCAGGAGAGACTGACCAGCATGGGATATCGGATCTGTGCTACGTCGTCCACGGGCGAGGGAGCAGTCAAGAAAGCCGCAGACACACATCCTGACCTGATCCTGATGGACATCATGCTCAGGAACGGTATGGACGGGATAGAGGCGAGCAGACAGATTCGCAGTCGTTTCGGCATACCCGTGGTCTACCTCACCGCATATGCCGACCAGAAGACCCTAGAGCGCGCCAGGGCAACGGAGCCATACGGCTACCTGCTCAAACCCTTTGAAGACCGCGTACTGTACGCGACCATCGAGATGGCCCTCTACAAACACATGATGGAAAGGAAGGTAAGGGAAACCGAGCAGCGGTACTCGACGACGCTCAAATGCATAGCCGATGCCGTTATCGTCACAGACACGAACGGAACAATCACCTACATCAACCCCATTGCAGAAACGCTGACAGGCTGGCATCAGGAAGAAGCCGTGGGGAGGCCTCTGTCAGACGTGTACCACGTCATCGCAGAAGGCAGTCGTTCACCGTTGGAGGACCCGCTGGCACGCACCCTCCACGAGAAGCGTATCATCACCCTGGAGAACCCGGGCCTCCTTATCAACCGAGAAGAAAGCGAAATCCCGATAGATGATGGCACCGCACCAATCCTCGATGAAGCGGGGAATGCCATGGGTGCAGTTCTGGCCTTCCGGGATATCTCGGAGCGGCGGCAAGCAGAGGTGGCTCTGAAGGCATCTCACGAGATTCTGGAGAAGCGGGTGCGCGAGCAGACAGCAGATCTCCTCAAAACCAACGAGGAATTGCAGGAAGAGATCGCTCAACGGCAGAAGGCATCAGAGGAGTTGGAGCGCAGCCTGGTGAAAGTGGAGAGCACCATGGAGGCGACCATCCGGGCCATCTCAATGGCAGTTGAGGCAAGGGATCGTTACACTGCCGGTCATCAGCGTCGGGTCACCCACCTGGCCTGTGCGATTGCCAAAGCCATGGACCTGTCATCAGCGCAAATCGCAACCATACGTGTCGCCGGATTGCTTCACGACCTGGGCAAGATATACATACCCACAGAGATCCTCAGCAAGCCCGGGCGCTTGACCGATATCGAGTTCACCATGATCAAAACCCACACCGTGGCTGGCTATGACATCGTGAAGGCCATCGAGTATCCCGCACCTACTGCAGAAATCGTGCTTCAGCACCATGAAAGACTGGATGGTTCAGGCTACCCTGCAGGCCTGCGCAGAGAACAGATACTGTTGCAGGCCAGAATCCTGGCCGTAGCCGACGTGGTAGAAGCCATGTCTTCGCACCGACCCTATCGCCCGGCGCTCGGCATAGACAAAGCCCTGGAAGAGATTTCGGAGAAGAGCGGAATCCTGTATGAGCCCGCAGTGGTTGACATTTGCCTGGGCCTCTTCAAGGAGGGCAATTTCTCATTCGATGAATAGCCCTCTCTGACCGACATATTGATCGGGAG
>JAFNFZ010000305.1 GCA_017885485.1 Chloroflexota bacterium | reverse complement strand
CACAGGCATGTCCCAGAAGGCCAAAGCCGGTGATATCAGTACAAGCGTTGACTCCGATTTCCTGCATGAGCTCAGAAGCTACTCTGTTGAGAGTGGCCATATGGCGGGCGGCTTTGGCCACGGTTCCTTCACTGGCCACTCCCCCTTTGACAGCGGTGTTGACAATGCCTGTGCCCAATGGCTTCGTCAGTAGCAGCTTATCTCCCGCTCTAGCTCCTGTCTTGGTGATCACTCTCCCCGGGTGGATGACACCAGTGACAGAGAGCCCGTATTTCAGCTCTTCGTCATCGACACTGTGCCCGCCAACCAGGACGACGCCAGCCTCCTTCATCTTCTCCAGCCCACCTCTCAGAATCTCCCTCAATATCGAGATGTCCAGGGTCTTGATGGGGAAGCACACTATATTCATGGCAGTGAGAGGTCTGCCTCCCATAGCATAGACGTCGCTGAGGGCGTTAGCTACCGCGATCTGCCCGAAGGTATCGGGATCATCGACAATGGGCGTGAAGAAGTCGACGGTCTGTATGATAGCCAGCTCCTCGCTCAGCTTGTATACACCGGCGTCATCAGCCTTCTCCAGCCCCACGATGAGATTGGGGTCTTGGATCAAGGGCAAGCCACACAATGCCCTGTCCAGGTCCCCTGGACCCAGCTTGGAAGCTCAACCCGCGCCGCGAACAGTCTCAGTAAGTCTAGGCTGCTGTTTCTCGCTCATTCGTTTCTCCTCTGACCGCTTCCGTGGATATCAGCGCGACATCGGGTGAATCCCCTGTATCTCTATCCCTTTCTTCTCCAGGGTGGCCTTAACCCTGGGTTCGTCTCGCCGGTCAAACCGGAGGCAAATGCCGCAATCCGAGCTGAGCTGACGGGGAACAGGTATGAGCTTCACGGCCATGCCCATTCCCTTGAGAAGCTTCTCAACCTGCAGGGCGTTGCTCATGGAGTGGAAGAGGACTACACTATACCGCTCAGTTTCCATTCAACGATTCTATCATCACAGAGCAATGATTTCGTCGGTGTGAGAAAACGCCTCGGCAGTATCATAGGTCTTGGAGACGCGTCCCACCTCCTCTGTCTCCTTCAGACCATAGTACCCCAAGCAGGTACCGCACGCCAGTATCTCGATCCCCCATTGCCACAATGCCTTCCTGGGCAAGAGCCGCGGGCTGAGGACAGGCCAGCCTGCGGGCATCAGCGGTTCTGGGTATGTTAGCACCTCGCTCTTGCGGCAGCAATCTTGCCAACCGCCTTCAGGGTTCTCTCAAGGTCTTCGTTTGGATTGAAGTAGCCAGGGCTCAGCCTTACAGCGCCCTGCGGGAACGTCCCCAGGGTTTTGTGTCCCATGGGTGAGCAGTGCAATCCCGGGCGACACATAATCTGATGGTCTTCCTCCAGTTGCATGGCCACTTCTGAAGGAGTCAGCCCGGAGATATTGAACGAGACTACCGCTACCCGTCCTTGCGGATCACTGTCTCCGTAGACGGTGACATCGGGGATGGCCCTCAATCCGTCGGTGAGGAATCTGATCAGCTCCTGCTCCCTTTCCTGGATCTCTGGCACGCCCTGCTCCAGAACAAAACGCACTCCGGCACCCAGGCCAGCTAGACCCACCGAGTTGGGTGTTCCGCTCTCGTACTTGTCAGGCAGGAAGTCGGGCTGGTACTCGTGCTCGGAGCGACTGCCCGTGCCCCCATATTTGAGAGGTTCAATGCTGGATTCAATGCCTTCGCGAATGTACAGACCGCCTGTGCCCTGCGGTCCATATAGGCCCTTATGCCCGGAGAACGCCAGCAGGTCGATGCTCGTTGCCTCCACGTCAATGGGGTAGCATCCCGCGGTCTGGGCAGCGTCGACCAGGAATAGCACACCGTGTTGGCGGGCGATCAGCCCTACTTCGGCAATGGGCAGAAGAGTGCCCACCACATTGGAGGCATGGTTAAGGGCAATAAGTCTGGTATTCGATCTGATGGCTTGCTCTATATGAGGGGGGTGGAGGATTCCTTCTGGCATGCATCTCACCACGGTAACCTCAACCCCCCTTTTCTCTGCGGCGCGCAGCGGGCGCATCACCGAGTTATGCTCCACACTGCTGGTGATTACATGATCTCCCGATTGCAGGAGGCCTTTGATCACCAAGTTCAGGGCCTCAGTAGCATTGGAGGTGAGAACGACGCGTGTTGGGTCACCAATACCGAACAGCGTCGCCAGGGACTCTCTGGTCTCATAGATAATGCGCCCCGCCTCAATTGAAGGCTGGTGCGCGGAGCGGCCGGGGTTGGCCCCGGTGTGGCGCATGAAATGATCCATCGCCCGGTATACTGCCTCTGGCTTGGGCCAGGAAGTAGCCGCATTGTCCAGATAGATCATCTCATCCCCCATCCTATGCTGTTCGGCCTGAGGCTACAGCCTACTTGAATGACGGGCTAAGCAGCAGGCGAAATCCGTCTTCGACCCTCTCGACCATGACGGAATAGCCCCTGCTTCTGGCCAGGCGAGAGACATTCTCCTTGGAGACCTCGCTCTCTACCAGGACAGTCAATGGCGCCTTCGGGTTATTGTCAATCGCTTCTTTGGTCTTGACCACCGGTACAGGGCAAGAGAAGCCTCGCGCATCCACTTCTATCATCAGGATGCCCTCCTTTCCTTCATGAGAAAACCAATAACCAGGACGACGGCCAGCCCGATGCCTACTGTCCAGGCACCAAACGTAGTCACTCCCTTGGCGCTGGCAGCCAGCCCGAAGTTATGAGCCACGGCCGCGCCTGCTATCATCCCGAAGACAGTCATGGCAGCGTCGGTGTCTCCCTGGCCAGAGAGTATCAATTGGCGCAGGGGGCAGCCACCCAGGAGCGTCGCCGCCAAACCCAGGAGGGCCATGCCGAAGAAGTTCCACAGATGTTCGTCATGAGAGATTGGTTGCCCGACGAAACCCCAATGGTCAATCTGACCAAGGATGAGGTTGGTAACCAGTGCTCCGACAAAGAAGGCAGCGATGATGCTGAAGAGGTGCATATCTCTGATGAGCATCAAATCCCGCCATCCTCCCACAAAGCACATCCTGGTCCGCTGAGCCAGGAATCCGACCCCCAAACCAATGGCCAGCGATATCCACAGCGCAGCGTGGAGGGAGCCGGTCCCGGAACCGCTGGAGAGGATGAAGTACGGGGTGAAGATGGCAAACAGAAGAAGGACCACCATGAATGCAGGGAACAGCCATCCCGCCAAGGCCGGCATCTTGGCCGAGCGACCGAGGTTGAAACCTCGCCTGAGGAAGAGGATACCCAGGAAAGCGCCAGAGACCAGGCCCCCGAGCGCGGTGATGCCGTTCAGGTCGCCGCCGGCAAGACGAAGCAGAGCCCGGACGGGGCAGCCGAGAAAGACCAGGGCGCCGATCATCATCAGGGCGCCCAGAAAGAAACGAACTAGAGGCGCAGACCCACCTCTAGTTCGAAACTCCTTGAAGGCAAAGGCAGCGGTGAAGCTGCCAAGGACCAGTCCCAGTATTTCAGGTCGGATGTACTGCACCACCTCCGCTCGGTGCAGGCCAAGCGCTCCGGTGATGTCTCTCAGGAAGCAGGCAGCGCAAAAGCCCATATTGGCTGGATTGCCCCACCTGACCAGTAACGAAGCGAGGACTCCAAAGGCGAGCCCGGAAACGATCAACAGCATCCTCGGGGAAGGCGATCGAAACAATCGCCGCAAAGCAGTAACCTCCTTTTGCCACAATTCTCGCGGGGACTTCTCCGACGAAGAGCCACGCTCTTCGGCGCAGGTCGCTTCACGTTCGGCGATTCATCGATCTCACCCCCTCTCTGTCAGAACTCTGAGCAACGAATACCTCTTGCCCGTTTCCTGAATTTCTACCATCTCAGCAATCAACTTGTCAAAGCGGGCTTTGCCCCGCCAATTTGCCCCTCCATGAGGCCTGTGGTACATTTGTATGACCAAGGACAGGATGAGAGTGTCTAACGGTTTTCGCAGTCTTCCCAGCGTAGACAGGTTACTGGCAGACGAGCGCCTTCGACGGCTCGAGGCGTTGCACTCTCGCCAATTCGTTGCTGACGCAGTGCGCCAAGTCCTTGAAGAAAGCCGTTCATCGATTGCCCAAGGTCGGCCTGCCCCTTCTGCCGATGAATTGGTGGCATCGGTCCACGACCACATTGAGTCACTGGTACGGATCACCTTGCGGCCTGTGATCAACGCCACTGGCGTTGTTCTGCACACCAATCTGGGCCGCGCACCCCTCAGTCAAGAGACAATAGCTGCCATGAATTCGGTGTCGGGTGACTATGTGAACCTGGAATTCGATCTTCAAAGTGGCACGCGCGGCGTTCGTGAAATCCACATTTCCTCGCTGCTCTGTCAGTTGACCGGGGCCGAAGCTGCTCTGGCAGTGAACAACAATGCCTCGGCGGTCCTCCTCGCTTTGAGCGCCCTGGCAAAGAACAAAGAGGTGATTGTATCCCGAGGGCAAGCGGTAGAGATCGGCGGCGGTTTTCGCATCCCGGACGTGATGCGCCAGAGCGGGGCGAAGCTGGTGGAGGTGGGGACCACCAACTGTACCTATGCTCACGATTTTGAGCAGGCGATTACTCCTCGCACGGCAGCTT